>CAZYRU010000026.1:0-11053 GCA_964649995.1 uncultured Gammaproteobacteria bacterium | reverse complement strand
GAAAAATAACAGTTTAAAAATCGAGGAAAAAATTTTTTTCAGATAAAAAATTCCTCCAATAATAAAAATAATCCCTAAGGGTTTAAAATCATGAAGAAGAAAGATAAAAACTGAAAACAAATCAAAAAAACTGTTTAAAAGATTAGGTTTAACTTGAGCATAAGCTTTAAAAGTGCCATAAGAGGTGCGAAAAAAAAGATTAAATAAACCTTGAAGAGTCTTGGCATTTTCAATATCTAGCGGTGTGTTAAAAAATGAAACAATAGGAGCATAAAGATAGACACTGGCGCCTGTTAATAAAAGCAATAAGTATTTGAGTTTATGTTGCCAAATTTCTTTTTTAAAAAAAGGGGTTTGCCAGATAAAATAAACATAACTTAAAAAGAAAAAAATTACCAAATGATGATGAGCAATAGAAAGACCGAGGAAAAGAAAAAAAAGATTTAAATAAGGAAAAATTTTTTTCTCAATTTTGATTTTAATAAGGAGAAAGATTTGGGTTGAGATAAGAAAATTAGCTAGCGCAAACACTTCCGGCACCAATCCATAAAGCCATACTGGAAACAAAATTAAATATAACCCTGCTGTCAAAAGAGCTACTTTTTTTTCTTTAGTAAGCAGATTAAGACAAAAAAAGATATTGATAGCGGTTAAAAGATTAAAGCCGGCTGATAAAAATGAAAGCTTAGTATAGAGATTAAAAAAAGGCATAGGTAAGCGGACAAAGATATTACCCAATAGATTTAATAATGGATAGCCCGGAGGATGTGCTATTCCCCATAAGCTCATAGTGGAAGCAAATTCACTAGAGTCGCCTCCATATGGATAGCGGGACAGATAGGGTAAGTAAGAGATAGACCAAAACAAAATAAGAATAATAAGCCAATATTTTTTTTTCATTAAACTATTATAACAAGAGGAAAAAAGAAAAAATTTAAGTTACCTTACGCACCAATAGCAGGAAGAAGAGTTGCCGTTGGGACAAACTCCCGGAACTTCGACGCCAGAGGAGTCGTATTTAGTATTAGAATCGCTCCGGAAAGATTTAGATTTAGGTTGAAAACAAACCGTCATTGAATCTGGAGTGCCAACCACATTAATGGTGGAAAGCTGATTACCGGCCAACTTAAAGAAATCCTGTTTTAGCTCTCCGGTATTAATGACAGAGTTAATATAGTTAGTAAAAGTACTATCACTCGCTAACGAAGAAATAGCGGTGACGCTTAAACCCCAAGGCATTTCATTTTTAATTGCGTAGTAGCGAATAAAGGCTCCGTGAATTTCTGAAACAGTATTTCTTACTCCTGTATCCGTTCCTTTTTTTAATTGCTCAAATGGATCAAGTGCCGCTAATAATCCTACAGCTAATGCTCCCAAAAGAGCGATGACGATTAATAATTCTATTAAGGTAAAAGCGCGAATTTTTTTTGCAAAGAGCGTGTTTTTCTTTTTAAGATTTTTCATATATAGTTTTAAATATATAATACTTAAAAAGACTTTGTCAAGGACTTGTTATTTCCAACTCTCCCCCACTGCTATCTCTGACTCAATCGGGATCCATAAAAAATAATAATTGGATGCAGATGATAAAAAGAGTAATAAAATTGGAAATAACAAAGGAAGAAAAGGGCAATAAGAATAAATAAAAAAAGAGATATAAAACAGGATTTACTTAAAAGAACTGGTTAGACTATAAATAGGCGTAATGACAGAAATTACTAAGAAGCCTACTCCTAATCCTAATACGACAAGAATAAATGGCTCAATTAAGGTCGTTAAGGTTTTCATAGCCAATTCTGATTCCATCTCAAAATATTTAGAAATACGGCCTAAGGTTTCATCCAGATGGCCGGTTTGTTCTCCTACCAGTACCATTTGAATTAAGATGACAGGAAATACTTCTTCATTTTGCATTGCTACTCCTAACGAAATACCTTTTTCCACCTGCCTTAAAATACTACGAAAGGCATTTTGATAAACCATATTGTTGGTGGTGTCAATAACAATATTTAATCCATCAAGAATTGATACTCCTGAATTAATGAGAATGGATAAAGTGCGAGTAGAATCAACGAGCGAGGAGGTTTTAATAATGTTGCCAAAAATTGGCAGCTTAAGCGCATATTGATCAAGCATTAATTTGCCGACGCTAGTTTTAATATATTGACGTACAACAACAACTACTCCGATAATAATTATTAAAATTAACGGCCAAAAATTGCGAAAAAAATCTGAGGTAGTAATTAATAACTGAGTTGTCATGGGTAACTCAACATTAAAATCTTTGTAAAGATCAAGGAGTTTTGGAATAACAAAGGTAATCATGACAAACATTACAATTCCCATCGCGATTAAAATCACCAACGGATAAATTAGCGCTCCTTTAGTTTTTCCCTGAAATTCGCGTTGTTTTTCTAAATTATCTGAGAGTTTCAACAGAATCTCACTTAACTTGCCTGAGGCTTCTCCTGATCTTACTAGAGCAATATAGAGTTTAGGAAAGATTTGGGGATATTTGCTTAAGCTGGAGGAAAAGCTTTTACCGGCGCGTAACTCATTATCTATCTCTTCAATAACTTTTTTTAGCGATTGTTTAACAATCTGTTTTTTTAAAATCTCAAAACAATCTACCAAGGTTAATCCGGCATTAAGCATAATTGCCAGTTGACGGGTGAAGTTGACTAAATCACTAAAACTTACTCTGTTAAAAAAATCGAAATTTAAATTATTATTGGATGCTAAGGTTTTAATCTGAATAGGGATTAGATTATTAGCTTTTAAATAATCAACTACCTCTTTTTCACTAATGGATTCAATTTTATTTTTAATGATTTTTCCATCTTTAATAGCGCGGTATTCAAAGATCATTCTTTGGATAAAAATTTCAAAAACTCATCAGGTCGAATAGCATGATTTAAAGCTGTATCTTTACTAATTATTCCTTTTTTATACATCTCCACTAAATTTTTTTCAAAAATTCTTAGTCCCTGATCTTCGGCCGTTTCCAAAATATTATCAATCATATGAGTTTTATTTTCACGAATATTAGCAGCAACCGAAGGAATATTCAGTAAAATCTCTGTCACTGGAACAGTTGATTGGCCGTCAATAGTGGGAATTAACCTTTGACAAATAATGGCTCTTAAAACTGTAGCCAGCTGAACGCGCACCTGGTTTTGCTGGTGAGAAGGAAACACATCAATAATTCTATTGATTGTATCAATTGAGGAGATGGTATGCAAAGTAGAAAAAACCAAATGACCGGTTTCGGCAATAGTGAGAACAGTCTGAATTGTTTCCAAATCCCGCATCTCACCAATTAAGATTACATCTGGATCTTCGCGTAAAATTGATCGTAGAGCTTTGCTCCAGGATAAAGAGTCTTGATAGACTTCCTTTTGAGTAATGATTGAGCGGCCGGGAGGATAGACAAATTCCATTGGATCTTCAATCGTGATAATATGCTTGGAAAAGCTCATATTAATTTCATTAATAATTGCCGCTAAAGTAGTAGATTTTCCTTGTCCGGTAGGACCAGTTAATAAGACTAATCCTTGATGATAGTTTTTAAACGCATGAAGTGTTGAGGGTAAATTAAGTCCTTCAATATTTTTAATATCTTTATTAATTAAACGGAAGCTGGCCGCTAAGGTATTTCTTGAGTGATAAATATTGGTCTTCAAGCGGTAGTTTTTGTACTCATAACCAAAATCAATTTCTTTATTCACCATGAGATTATTTTTTTGCTCAGGTGTGAGAATGCTTTCAATTAAATTTTTTGTTGCCTGTGCATCTAATAGGTTGCTCGTTCTTACTTGAATTAAATTGCCGTTGACACGAATGGCAGGAAAATAACCAGCAATAAGATGAATATCAGAAGCATTTTTTGAAATAGCAAAATCAAAAATAGAGTTAATATCCAACATAATTTTATTGTAATAAACTTTTTTAAAAATTGTCTATGTTTCTGCTACTCGGTAGACTTCTTCCAAAGTTGTAATTCCATCAAGCGCCTTTAAAAATCCATCTTGTTTCATAGTAATCATTCCTTCAGATTGAGCTAAATTTTTGATTTCCAACGCTGATGCCTGTTTAATAATTAATTTATTAATTGCAGTAGTAACATTCATTACTTCAAAAATTGCAATTCGACCGTGATAACCAGTATTATTGCATTCTTCGCATCCTTTACCGCGGCTTAATCTAATAGGTGATTGATTTTGGACAATACTTTGTGGAAGAAAACCACCTAAAACAGTTTTTATTTTTTCCTGAATTTCTGGTAGTGGTTCATAGGTTTCTTTGCAGTAATTGCATACACGACGAACAATTCTTTGTGCTAAAGAAGCATTTAACACTGAGGAAATCAAAAATGGTTCGGCCCCTAAATCAATTAAGCGGGGAATGGCGGTGGGTGCATCATTAGTATGTAAGGTGGCAAATACTAAATGACCGGTTAAAGCAGCCTGAATTGCTAACATTGTTGTTTCTTTATCGCGAATTTCACCTACCAAAATAATATTTGGATCCTGTCTTAAAAAAGCTCTCAAACCTGTGGCAAAAGTTAGTCCGGCCTGCGGATTAATCTGCACCTGATTAATTCCTTCGATTTGATATTCTACTGGATCCTCCAGGGTGACGATATTTACTCCGGGTTTATTCAGACGGGACAGTACTGAGTATAAAGTGGTGGTTTTTCCTGAGCCGGTGGGACCAGTAACCAAGATAATTCCATATGGCTTAGAGTAAGCATTTTCTAAATCTCGCAGCTGATTACCTCTTAGTCCTAATTCCAGTAGTGAAGGTAAACCACCGGTTTTTTTTAAAAGTCGCATCACAATTTTTTCACCATGAACAGTAGGGAGAGTAGAAATTCTTAAATCAACCTCTTCCTCTCCTAATTTAAAATTAAAGCGTCCGTCTTGAGGAATTCTTCTTTCATCAATCTTCATTTCGGCCATAATTTTAATGCGTGATACTAAAGAGTCGTGAATCCCTTTGGGCAAACTTAATTTTTCATTTAAAATTCCATCAATCCGGTAACGCACTCGAGTCCGGTTTTCTTCAGGTTCAATATGAATATCAGAGGTGCGGCTTTTTACCGCAAATTCTAAAATAGTATTTACTATTTTAGCAATGGGAGCAACTTTAATTACCGTTTCTTTTTCATCATCACTGCTGTGGGAAACGAAATGATGATTAATTTCCTTAAGCGCCTCCTTAACTTCAGGATTGAGATTTTGTGAGTAGGAAGAATTTAATATCTTTTCAATATCGGCCGAATCAGCCAACACCGGAATAATTTTTTTATTAATTTTCTTTTCGAGAAAATCCAAAAGATTAAAATCAAATGGGTCACTGGTGGCGACATAAACAGTATTGTTTTGAATATCGTAGCGATAAGGCAGAATATTATTTTTTTTAGCAATAATCTCGGAGATATAACCGAGTGCCTGTTGATCAATTGCAACCTCGGCGATATTTACATAAGGAACATTATAGATAGAGGCGATTGCTTTAAGGATATCTTCTTTGTTGATTTTGCTGTAGTGTAAGAGGTAGTCATCAATCGGAATATTTTTTTTTAATATTTCTACCTCAATGATATTAGCCTGTTCTTGAGTGATAATTTTTTGATTTACCAGAATTTGGAGTAATTGTTTAGGATTAATAATCATTTATTTTAATATAAAGAGTTTTTAACAATAATTCAACTAAAAATTGGCGTTCTCTTAAGTATAATAATATGCTGTTTATTTCCAACTCTTGTTATTATTACAGTCTGTAACATTATTTGTTATGCGACTTCCCTACTGTTATTCCCGACAGCTATTTTTGTCATCCCCGCCTCGATTAGGGATCTTCCTAAATTCCTGCTTAAGATAGAAATGGCAAAGGGTAGAAAAAAATTAAAAACAATAAAATTATTAATATTTATTCCATAGTACTCCAAAAATTAAAATAATCTTCGTATAATAAAAAATATGCAGCATCTTTTATTAATCTCTACCTCTCAGGTACAAATACAGACGTATTTAACTAACTTAATAGTAAAAAATCAGATCAATAAGAATAATATTTTACGTATTTATCCGTTAAAGGAAGAGATAGTGATTGATCAAATTAGAGATTTAAAAAAAGAGCTGTTAGTGCAGGTAGTGGGCGGGCGGTTAATAATCTTTTATCAGTTTGATAAAGCTAATTTACAAGCTCAAAACGCGTTGTTAAAAATAGTAGAAGAGTCAGCGACTGATCGTTTTATTTTGCTTTCCAGCAATGAGTATAAAGTAACGGCTACTTTGCGCTCACGCTTTAAAATTATTCGTTTTTTACCCAATATAACCTTATCCTTAACTGCTAAAGATGAGCAATTATTTTCTTTGTTGAGTAAAAAGCCGCTTGAACATTTTTCGTTAATAAGCCATTTAGATCGGGCGGAAACTTTAGAATTTTTAGATAAATTTTTACTTTATTATCGTTTTCATCTTCTTCAAGATAAAGCAGCGGCTTTAATTATTAAAAAAATATTTTATTGGCGGCAATTAGTTGAAGAAAATAATTTAAATTGTCAACTGGTCTTGGATAATCTCTTGATTTTTATTCACAAGACTTCTATGATGTAATTAAATATGCGCAAGAACAAGGCCTTTACTTTAATAGAACTATTAGTGGTTATTGCGATTATTGCTTTGTTGTCTGCCATTATTCTGCCTAACTATATGGGAGCACGGGAGAGGTCACGGGATGCTCAAAGAAAATCAGATTTAAGACAGCTACAAAAAGCTTTAGAAATGTATCGTCAGGATGCCGGTGTTTATTTAACTACTAGCGAATATGCCAATATTAATCTTAATAGTATTTGGAAAAATTCTACCAACAATGTAGTGTATTTAAATAAATTTCCCGGCGATCCGTTAGGCAATAACCAACGCTATTACTATAGCAGCAGCGGCGGTCTTAATTATCAATTAGCCGCATGTTTGGAAAATGTAGCCGATAATGATCCCAATACTACCGGTAGTTGCCCAAGTTTAAGTAGTCCTTATACTTTTAATTGCTTGACCAATAAATGTTATGTATTAACCGAACCCTAGTCAATTCAATTTATGTTAAAACACAATTTTTTTTCCCAAAAAAAAGGTTTTACTTTACTGGAAATATTGGTAGTAATTGGTATTATTGCTGTATTAGTGGGTTTGGCAACTACTTCCTACTCTACCGCCCAAAAAAAGGCGCGAGACACTAAACGTAAAAGCGATTTAAGAACAATCCAAAACTGTTTGGAACAGTATTATTCTTATAATAATAATTTTAAATATAATGGTAGTTTACCTACTGGTTCGGGATTAGTAAGTACCGGCACTTTGCCTACAGTTTTAAATTGTGGTTCAACAGCGTTAACTACCCCTAAGGATCCTATTAATGACAGTAATTATCAATATCTAGTAACGGCGATAACGGCAGACAGCTATCGGATTACTGCTACTTTAGAGCAAGGAACAATTTATGAAGTTACTAATCAACAATAATCATAAAGTGCTTTTTTTACGCAGATTAATGAAAATAATTAATATGAAACAGGCTTTTACTTTAATTGAAATTCTTGTCGTAGCCACTATTATAGGTTTATTAGCTGCATTGAGTTCAACTGGTTATTCTCAATTTAACAAGCAGGCGCGTGATGCCAAAAGAAAAGCAGATTTGGAAAATATTCGGGCTGCGTTGGAGATGTATCGTAGTAATAACAGTTATTATCCGTCAAGTTTAAATATTTTGGTTAATCAATACCTTAGCACTTTACCGGTTGATCCTTTAAGTGCTCAGGCTTATGCTTATGTCTATTCACCTTTACCCGGTGGTTGTTCAAACAACTGTACGGATTATACTTTAGGCAGTTATTTAGAAACAGGTTCAGGAGCGGTATGTTTAAGTAATTGCTACAGTGGTGTGTGTAATTATTGCCTTGGTCCATATGGTCAAAAATAAATGCGCCTTTACATTAATTGAGCTGATAATTTCTTTGGTAGTTATTTCGCTTCTTTCTGGTATTACTTTAGCTTATTATAATAAACTTAACGCCTCTAAAAAATTAGAACAAGAGACTAATAAGTTAATTGATGTATTAGAATTAGCGAAAAATAAGGCATTAACTAATGATTTAGGCAATCAGAATGCATCAGAATGCAATCTTAAAGGTTATGCAGTAGAATTTAGTGGAGACAGAAACTACTTTTTAGTACAGCAGTGTGCTACTCAGAATTTTTTTCTCAGCAATTATTCTCTTACTGATTCGGTTAGATTTTTATCGCCGCCTGCTAATATTTTATTTTCTCCCCTTACCGGATCCAATAACGGTAGCGCCACCATTACTTTAATTGAGTCATCATTGGGGGTAGCTAAGGTGGCAACAGTTAGCGTTAATTATGGCAATATTCAAAAACTGTAAAAAAAAATCAACCGGTTTTTCTTTAATAGAGGTATTGGTGTTTGTTTCAGTTCTTAATCTCTTTTTTATTATGGCCCTTACTATTACTGTTTTTTCTTTAAGAAGAATGAAGGAAAATGAACATAAGATAGTGGCGGTACATTATTTAGATCAGCTTAAAGAATGGCTAGCTTATGAGAAAGAAAAAGACGGGATCAGTTTCTTACAAAGAAACGGTGCTTATTGTTTTAATAATTTAGATTGGACCAATCCTTCCTTATGCTCTTTTAACTGTCCGGGCGCTGGGTGTTTAGCGGATTTTTATAATCGCCAGGCAGTTTTTACCAATAATGGTGCGGATGCGGTAAATGTATCGATGAGCATTAATTGGATTGAGATTGATAGACCAGTGAGTGTTAAAAGTGATGTGATTTTTTCAGTATGGGAAAAATGAATCGTATTGAATTAAAGAGCTTTACTTTTCTTGAGATTTTAATGGCAGTAGGTATTTTGGGTTTTGTTTTGCCGATTGTTTTTAATATTATTTTTACTATTTTGCAACAGCAGATTAAAATTACCCGTTTAGCAATAGTAAAAAGACAAGGTGATTATGTTGTTAATGTGGTAAAAAATTTAGTTATTGGTCAGATGACGGGTATTTACTCAGAAAAGGAATTAGTCAATAAAAAATGTGACGGGTTCGACAATAATCAGACTTATGCTTCCTCCACCGGTAAGGATTTTTTTTTCAAAGATATAAACGGTGCCGCAGTCAATATCTATCTTAATCAAGGAAAAATAGCTACTGGTCCAGCTAATATTAATTTAACCAATGATCAGGTAATGGTGGAAAATTATCAAATTTTTTGTGCTAATTTTGGGAGTTTTACCACTCCTTTTGTTACTGTGAAATTTGATATTTATTATAATACTATCTCTACCCGGCCCGAAGATTTAGCGCGTTTATCTTACCAAACAAGTTTTCGATTAAGGAATTAACGGTTTTTTATTTTAATCTCACCTTTATTATTTCTCTTTCCTTAGTGATTGTTGCATTAAACAGAGGAAACTAAATTGCCATTTTCTCCCCGATCAAATTGGGGATGGCGTGAGATATTGGGAATAAAGTAAAAAGGCGTTAATGTTGAAAGCGGAGTCTTTTCTAGTCATTCCCGCTTTAAACAGGAAGTTAGCAAGCAGATAGTCTGGTCTTCAGTTTAAGTCTAAAATGACAAATGGTGCCGATATGACAAGAGGTGCTAAAAAATGAATAGATACCGAATTACTTTTTTTACAATTTACGACAAAGAATTATAATTAACTTGACTTAAAGTATTTTTTTAGCCATACTAAATAATATGAGCAGCAACTTTCTGAGTTTAGAGATTAATAATAATAGGATTAAATTTGCTCAGGCTGTCTTAGACAACAAACAAATCAAAGTTGAGACTTTAGGTTTAACAGATAATAACACTTTTTTTTATGAAAATGATCTTCCCAAAACGATAGCCAATCAAGCTAAAACGATTGATGATCTTTATACTAAACTTAAATTTAAAGAAAAAAATTTTAATGTAATTTTAGCCGATACATATTGTTTTACCCAAATCATGAAAATGCCGAAATTAAAAGAAAAAGAACTGATTTCAGCAATTCGTTATCAAGCGGATCAATTTATTCCTATGCCTTTAGCAGAAACATCTTTGGATTTAGAGATTATTTATGAAGATAAAATTCGCTCGCAAATTTTAGTGATGATTGTAGCCGCTCCCCAAACTTTAATTAAAAAAGTCAGCACTTTATTTGATCAACTGGGATTAATTATTGAGGCAGTGGAAAATCAGACAAGCGCTATTGCTCGGCTTCTTAATACTGTTTATGCGCCGGAAAAAAACACTGGCTTTTCTTTATTTGTTAATTTTGATTACAAGACTACTACATTATATCTTTATTCTCATGATTTAGGTTTGGTGGTTGATCTGCATATCGTAGATTTGGGTTATGAAATCTTTTTAAAAGAGCTGCAGATTAATCTCCAAACTAATTACGAAAAGAATCAAGAGTTACTAAAAACAATCGGTTTTGCCGATAATAGTAGTTTGCATTTAGCGGAGATAGTTGACCCTAGTTTTAAAGAATTAATGGGAGAGTTGGAAAAATATATTATATTTGTTAAGAATAAATTTAGCATTAATGAGATTAATCAGATTAATCTGTTAAATGAAGTTGTTAATTTACGTCTATTAGATAAAAAGATAGAAAGCGCGTTATCGTTGCCGACGCGTATTTTTGATTTAAAAGAGAAAATTCAATTAAACAGCAATGCTAATTTCTATCAAAATCAACTTCCATTATTTATTTCTACTATTGGCGGATGTCTGAGATAAAAAGAATTAATCTATTTGCTAAACAAAAAAAGTATCTTAAAATTGAACAATATTTTTCGTGGTTTAGAACGGCGGTAATTATTTTGGTGATTGGGTTTCTAACTTTTATCGGTTTTATTTTGATTTCCCTTTTTCAACAACAGCAAAAATTAAAAGCACTGGACTTACAGCGCAAACAATATTTGGCGTTTTTAACGCGTAATAATCAGGTGGAGGCAAAATTTATTTTTTATAAAAATAA
>CAZYRU010000025.1:0-11087 GCA_964649995.1 uncultured Gammaproteobacteria bacterium | reverse complement strand
GGAAAAGGAAAATCACTTTTTATTAAAATGTAACCAATGTGACTGTGAATTTAATTGGCAAACATCCTGCGGCTTAATATGCCAAGCTCTAAATCAAGCAGATTGGGGAGGTTTTTCTAATCAAGATATCTCCCAACCTTATGGTCCTTATTGGAAACTAGCCGATTGGTTAAATTTTATTAATCGCACTATACAAGCGGCTAAAAAGGCAAACTGTAATCAGTTAAGTAGCAATCAATTGAATAGTCTTTTGAAAAATATTACCTATCATAAGGAACAACAACAAACATTAGTTTTGTAGACATTATATTCTTTTCTCTTGCAAAAGACCTCACTTTTTGAGTATATTGAAAGTATGATTGCAAAAAATGTAGTCTGGTTTGATGAAGTAGGAAAAGATAATATCAGCCTAGTTGGCGGTAAAGGCGCTAATTTAGGAGAAATGACCAGAATCAAACTACCAATTCCTTTTGGTTTTATCGTTACGGCAAAAGCTTATTTTTCCTTTATTAAAGCTAATAAGCTTGACCTTAAAATCTCTCAACTACTGAACGATATTAATTATGAAAATTCCAAACAGCTGAAACAGGTATCTCAATATCTGCAGGAACTAATCTTAAAAGCACCTTTAGCTAACAGTCTTTACAATGAAATTGTTGCATATTATTCAGATCTTACTCTCACATAACAAAAATATCTCGCTAAAAAACTACCCTTTCATCATCTTATTACTCATAAGCTAAAAGGCCTTTATTATTCGCCGCTAGTGGCAGTGAGATCATCCGCTACCGCCGAAGATTTACCCAATGCCTCTTTTGCTGGACAGCAAGAAACTTTTTTAAATATTAAAGGAGAAATTAATTTATTAAAAAAAATTAAAGAATGCTGGGCCTCACTTTTTACTCCGCGGGCGATTTATTACCGCCATCAGCAAGGATTTGATCATTTAAAAGTAGGTTTGGCTGCTGTAATCCAACGAATGGTACAAGCAGATAAATCTGGAATTGCTTTTAGTATTGATCCTGTAACTAATGATAAATTTAAAATTGTAATTGAAAGTATTTATGGTTTGGGAGAATATATAGTGCAGGGTAAAGTAACCCCTGATCATTATGAGGTAGATAAGCGCTCATTTACTATTCTTAAAAAAGAAATTAAATATCAGGCAGTCAAATTGGTTAAATCAGGAAGTAGTAATATTGAAGTTAAACTAACAAAAGAAAAAGGTAGTCAGCAAAAACTTAGTGATAAAGAAATTATTAAAATTGCTTTACTAGTTAAAGAGATTGAAAAACATTATTATTTTCCTCAGGATATTGAATGGGCAATTGAAGGTAATAAAACCTTTATTGTTCAAGCTCGTCCTATTACTACTATTCAAACTATTCAGGATAAAGCGACTAATTCACAATCAGTTACTAATTTATTAAGCAATAAACCCATTCTTATTGGGGCACCAGCTTCACCAGGAATTGCCTTTGGACCAGTAAAAATTATTACCTCACCAGCGCAAATTGATCAAATAAAAAAAGGAGATGTTTTAGTAGCATCTCAAACTAATCCAGATTATGTACCAGCAATGAAAAAGGCAGTAGCAATAGTAACTGATAAAGGCGGGCGCACTTCTCATGCCGCGATTGTTTCTCGTGAATTGGGTATTCCTGCTGTCGTAGGTTGTGAAACCGCTACTAAAATTCTCAAAGATACACAGATAATAAGCGTTAATGGCACAACGGGAGAAGTATTTGAAGGAAATATTCTTAGCCACAATTTAAATAATAAATTGCTAAAATCCCATCATCACCAACCACAAAAATATCACACCCTTACTAAGGTTTATGTCAATCTTGCGGAAAAAGAAGAAGCCAGAAGAATAGCAAAAAAAGACGTTGATGGAGTTGGTCTTTTACGAGCTGAATTCATGATTGCCAGTATTGGTACTCATCCTAAAGAATTTATTAAAAACAAACAAGAAAAGCTGTTTATTCAAAAATTAACCAATAATCTAAAAGAATTTGTTCAACCTTTTAGTCCGCGACCGGTAATTTATCGAGCCACTGATTTTAAAACTAATGAGTATCGTCATTTAATTGGAGGAAGAAAATATGAACCAGTAGAGGAAAATCCGATGTTAGGTTTTCGTGGCGCTAGCCGTTATATTGCTAATCCTGATGTTTTCGCACTTGAACTCCAAGCTATTGCTAATATTTGGCAAATGGGATATCGTAATCTCCATCTAATGATTCCTTTTATCCGCGTTCCGTGGGAATTAATCCGAATTCGAGAAATAATCGAAGATTTTGGTTTGTTCAACTATCATGGATTTAAACTTTTTATTATGGTAGAAGTTCCAGCTGCAGCTATTAATCTCCAGGAATTTATCAAAATTGGCATTAATGGCGTGTCTATAGGTACGAATGATCTTACCATGATGCTTTTGGGAGTGGATCGGGACAACTCAGAAATTGCCAATATCTATGATGAAAGAAATCCCGCAGTTTTATCAACTTTAGAATTTATAGTTAAAACTTGTACGCAAAATGGCATAAGCTGTTCTATCTGTGGTCAGGCAGCATCTGATTATCCGGAGATAGTAGAAACCCTAGTGAAAAGAGGAATTACTAGTGTTTCAGTAAATCCTGATGCAATTGAACGAACTCGTGAACAAATCTACCAAATTGAAAAAAAATATTTTAATCGATTGCTTAAGAAACAATAACCCAAATATTTTCGTGCTTTAAGTAATAAGTAATGAGTGTAATTAAAAATAAAACTTTTCACTAATAAAGTATGTTGATTAAAAAAATTTATGCCCAGGAAATTATTGATTCTCGAGGCTACCCGGCGGTTTGCGGCCGTTTATGGCTTGATAATGGCGCTATGGTGGAAACCTCTGTTCCTTATTCCTTTGCCTCAAGCAAATATGAAGCATGGCAGTTAAAAGATGATCTTCAAAATGATCGGATAGGCATCGGAATCAATAAAGTCGTCGACTATATTAATAATCTGCTTGCGCCTAAATTAATAGGTATATCTCCCACAAAACAAAAAGAAATTGATTACTGGCTAAAAGTAGCCGATACTACGGAAAATAAATCGCGTTTAGGCGCCAATACAATGCTGATTATTTCCCAACTAATTCTTAAAGCTGGTGCGATCGCTAATAATCTCCCTATCTTTCAATATCTTAACCAACTGTATGCGTTAAATTTTAAGACTAAAATTACCATAGAAAAAATTCCATCTCCAATTTTTAACATCATTAACGGCGGTAAACAAGCCAATAATGATCTTAATTTTCAAGAATTTCAAATTATTCCCAGCTCTTCTTTGGATTTTGGCCATTCTTATTTGTTGGGAATACAAATTTATCATCTATTAAAACAAATCTTAATTTACCGTAAAGCCAGTGTGGCTTTGGGTGATCAAGGTGGTTTTACCCCTTACTTTACTAGTAATATTGATGCGATCGAAATTATTAAAGAAACCATTAACAACCAAAAATTAAAATTAGGTTTAGAAATTTTTTTAGGTATTGATTTTGCTGCTTCCAGCTATTATGCCAACCAAAAATATCTAATTAAAGAAAAAAGCCATCCTTTAAATCTAGAAGCTTATTATGAATATCTAAATACCATAATTAAAAACAATACCCTCATGTTTGTAGAAGATCCATTTGAATCAGAAGATTTAATCAGCTGGCAAAAAATTAATGAAGAATTTGGTAAAGAAATTTATATTGTCGGAGATGATCTAACGGGAAGTAATTTTAAACGGGTAGAAAAAATTATTAATGACCAAGCCTGTAATGCCATTATTATCAAACCTTATCAAATCGGTACCATTACTGAGATGCTAGAATTAATTGAGATGCTAAGAAAAAACAGTGTAACTTATATTATCTCCGCGGGCAATTCGGAAACCAATGATGATGTAATCGCAGATATTTCCGTCGCTCTGCAACCTGATTTTATTAAATTTGGCGCCCCTTCAAGAGGTGAACGTGTTTGCAAATATAATCGGTTATGGGATATTGAGCGCAATGAACTTCGCAACCAATAAATTATTAACTCGTACTAAATCTGATATACTATTTTCATGATTGTCAAAATTAAAGGCAGATTAACTCAGCTTAATGCTAATTTAGGAATAGTAGAAACAGCCAGCGGTCTTGCTTATGAGGTTTTTTTAACACCAACACTAATGGCAGAAAACAAATTAGGGGAGATAATTGAAATTTATACTTATCTGCAAGTAAGAGAAGAGGAGTGGCGGCTTTATGGTTTTTCAACTCAGCCGGAACTGCGTCTTTTTAAATTATTACTCACTGTTTCAGGAGTGGGACCTAAAACTGCTTTTACTATCATTTCCTATAGCAATATTGAACAAATTAATACCGCAATTAAAAACAATGATTTTTCTGTTTTGCAAAAAATCCCGGGTTTAGGAAAAAAAACAGCAATGAAAATTATTGTTGAAATTGCGGAAAAATTAAAAAGCGAGGTGGAATTAGATAAACTTTTTCTTTCTGATGAAGATAAGAATGTACTTGATGCTTTAGTCGCTTTGGGTTATAAGGTAAATGAAGCACGCCAATTGTTAGCAAAAATTGATAAAAATTTACCCCTTGAGGAAAAAATTAAACAGGCATTAAAATATAAAACTTAAAATGACTAAAAATTTTTTTGCTAATTTAGAAAATCTCAGACCAAAAACTTTGGCCGAATATATAGGTCAAAAAAATGTTGTCAAAACTTTAGGTTTATTCATTAATGCTGTCAAAAAAAGAGGAACTCCTACAGAACATATCTTATTTTATGGTCCTCCAGGCATTGGTAAAACTACTCTAGCTAAAATAATCGCTCATGAACTATCGGGTGACTTAAAAATTACCTCAGGTGCCGCCATTACTAAAGCAGGTGATTTAGCCGCTATCTTAACTAATCTTAAAAACAATGATGTTCTTTTTATTGATGAGGTCCATCGCCTTCCAAAACCAGTAGAAGAGATTCTATATCCAGTAATGGAGGAATATTGTTTAGATATTATTATTGGCAAAGGAGCGGCTGCAAGAACAGTAAGATTACCAATTCCTAAAATTACCATTGTCGCTGCCACCACTAAACTAGCTTTACTTTCAGCTCCGTTGCGTGACCGGTTTGGATTACTATTAAGATTAGATTACTATTCACAAGAAGAAATGCTGGAAATAGTACTACGTTCAAGTAAAATTCTTAATCTTCCTATTACTAAAGACGCAGCTTTGCAAATTGCTAAACGATCACGACGCACCCCACGAATAGCTAACCGTATTCTTAAACGAGCCCGTGATCTATATGAAACCAGCCATAATTCATTGCAGATTGATATTGATCTTCTTCATCATTTATTCCAAATTTTAGAAATTGATGAGTTAGGACTAGAAAGCATTGATTTAAAATATCTTAATTTATTGGGTAAAAAATTTAAAAATACTCCTTTAGGATTAGATACTATCGCTCTTTCTTTAGGAGAAGATAATAAAACAATTGAAGAATTTGTTGAACCTTATTTACTGCAGATTGGTTTTATTAAAAAAACTTCTCGTGGTCGTGTTCTTACCCCTAAGGCTCTTCAACATCTACATCTTGATAAAAACGAAGTAAACTCCCTAGAACAGCTAAAAGTCGTCTGATATAATAAAATAGTAAAGTTTAAATTCTAAACTTTAAATCCTCGCCAATATTTATGAATTGGTATTACAATTAAAGATTGTTTAGAAACTAATTATTAACTAATGCCGGGGTGGCGGAACTGGTATACGCGCACGCCTAAGGAGCGTGTCCCGCAAGGGATGGAGGTTCAAGTCCTCTCCCCGGCACCACAGCAAATAATATAAAAAGGAGTGCTTGTTTTTCAGCTTCTGATTTATTAATCTTCATCAAAACTCTTAATATTTTTAACAAGTAATAACTACCTCTTAGGTAAGAGTAATCATTTTTTATATAAAGAAATATATTGTTTTATAAAAATTAGTTCTGAAAGATTAGAATACAACGATAGCACGGTTTCATTATTAAGGTCTAAAGACTTTACATAATGTGCGCCTGGACCGAATCGAACGGTCAACCTATTCCTTAGAAGGGAATTGCTCTATCCAGTTAAGCTACAGGCGCATATTTTTTATTTTAATAAGATATTTTAACAAAAAAGATAGCTTTCTAGAATAGATTTCGTTATAATTAACAATTAATTAAATCAATCGCCTGCTTAGCTCAGCGGTAGAGCAATTGTTTTGTAAACAATAGGTCGTCGGTTCAAATCCGACAGCAGGCTCATTCTTATTTTTACCTAAGACTCACTTTAAATCCCTATTTTTACTTTAATAAAAAATTTTTAGATACTAAGATAATCTTGATTTATAAATTGAACTAACTTTTGAGTGAATATAAAGAATTTTAATGTAAGTTAGGTCTTTTTAAAGCGTTTAGAGTTAAAAAAATAGTGCCGGGGGAGGGACTCGAACCCTCACGATGTTGCCACCACAGGATTTTAAGTCCTGCGCGTATACCAGTTCCGCCACCCCGGCATTAATTAACGAAATTTAAGCCTTTCTTTATTATTATATCACTTTCTTTTTATTTTATAGATATAAGGATAATAGAGAAAAGCGGCTGGAGGATCATCTAAAATTATTTTTTGGAAATCATGGTAAAGTTTCTTTCTTTCTTCCTTATTAAGAGTATTTCGCCCATCCTCAAGTAATTTATCAACCTTAACATTAACATAATTACTAATATTTCCTTCTTTTTGAGTTGAATGCCAAAAATAATATTGATCAGGATCATTTGGTACCTTCCAAAAGGTTAAAAACAAATCAAAATTAGCACCAGTATTATAGGTTAAATAATTAACCTCATTAGACAAACCAACATTATTATATTCTTTACTAATTTCTTCGGCTGAGTCCGCAAAATCATAGTAAGTAGAAATTATCAGTTTTTGCTTTTTACCCTCAACTGCTTTTTTAAAAACTTTCGCCGCTTCTTCCTGATCGTAAACTAATTTTTTTTGCTTAGAATTATAGGCCCATGAATTTGGAGGAATAGGACCAACCGCCAATTCTCCTTGCTCCTCAAAAAGCTTTGGATTAATCGCCGCAACTAAAGCCTGACGAATGTCTTTTTCTTTTAAAAAAGGATTATTTAAATTAAAAAATAAGGTAAACAGACGAGAATAATCAACGCTTTTTATCACTGAAGAATTTTTCCAGTTTTGAAAAATTTCCGCCTGAGATTTTTTACTGGTAGTAAATTCTGTAATTTCACCTAATTTATAAGCTACGATTAACTGCTTTTCATCATCAAAAAATTTATAAATAATCGCATTAAAATCTTTTTGATTAGGCGTCAGATAAAGTTCTTTAATATAACCATATCGGTATTTTATTCTATCAAGTTTATATAAACCCGCCACACCATTAAGCGGATACTGAATTATGGGCTTAGTCAAAAAAGCCGGAAAAATTTCTAGAGAATGTTTTAAAGTAAATTGAATCGCAGTATCCGAAATTGCCTTAGTGTCAATATCTTTAAAAGAATAATGCAGATCTTTGGCAGAAAATTTTTTACCGTTATTCCAAAGTAGGTTATTTTTTAAATGAAAGGTGTAGATTTTTTTATCTTTGCTTACTTCCCAAGAAGAAGCCAGTGCTGGAATAATTTCGCCTTTTTCATTAACATAGGTTAAGCCATTGGAAATCTTCTCAGCTATTTCTTCAGGCGCATTATTAACATCATATTTCCCCACTAAACCAATAGTAGTAGTTTTTGTCAAAAAAAACGTCTGAATGTAGGGAGAGATGGAGATCAAGGTAATAATACAAACAAAAGTAAGAAAAAAACTTAAGATAATTAACTTCAAGTTTTTTTTAGTAAATTCAATTATCAACCAATAATAATAACGAAAAGTTTTCTTAGGAAGCAACATAAAAATTGAATAAACTTTAAATCTTTTCTACTTTTAGTTAAATTGAATTTTCTTTATTTAAAATCTTTAAAAAGGTCTAATTTTAATAATTCACTCTGCTGCTTGTTAAAATCCTTTTTAACTTAGAATTTAAGGTTTATTTAATAAATAAATTAATTCCGGAAACAATAAAAAAAATCACGATTAAAATAATAGTTAAGCGTAATGTAATTTTTTCTAATCCTCGCCTTGTCTGATACATCTCGCCACCGCCACCCCAAGCACTACCTAAACCTGCACCTTTACCTTGAATTAAGATAAAAAAGGTGATCAATACCGCAAGAATGATATTAACAAATAAAAGAATATCTTTCATATATTTATCTCTAAGTCGCTCACGTCGAAATTTAATTAACAATAATTATACCAGAAACTTTTTGCTTCTTAAAAATAAATGATATTTTCTGGCAAAACGATGCGCTTCATCTCTCAATAACTGTAGTAGTTGAAATTTAACCGGTCCAGAGGTGGATTTAATTTGCGTTAAATGCGCATCACCTATAACTAATCTATCCGGATGTTTAGCCAGACCAACAACTGGAATTTTTACTCTCATTGCTTTTAGCCAATCCCTCACTACCTTTACCTGGGGTCTACCACCATCAACTAAAATCAAATCCGGATCAGGCCAGTTGTTTTTAAATCGGCGACTGATTGCCTCCTTGAGCATAGAAAAATCTGAACGGCGAGTTTTTATTTTAAATTTACGATACTGAGTTTTATCAACTAAACCATTAGTTAAAACCACCATTGCCGCAGTTCTCTCCCGTTGATTTAGATTGCTAATATCATAACCTTCAATCCTGCTTAAATTTAATTGACCAAAATAAGGCAACAGCAATTCTTGCAATTTCTTTAAATTGTTATAGCTCTGATTATAATCCTGATCATAATCAATATCGTTTATTTTCTGTTTTAAGAAATTTTCCATAATCTGAATTTTATTTCTCATTATCATCGCCTCTTCATATTTTTCCTTATTACTTAACTGTTTTAAATCTCGATAAAGAGACTGTATTACTTTTTTATCTTTACCCGACAAAAAATCTTTAATCCGAGTAATATTGCGACAATATTTTTGACGATACGCTCTAACTAACTTTTTATCCTTAAGATGAGCAATAACATTAGGACAAGGAGAACAAAGATTAATTTTACTGTAAAAACAAGGTCGCGAACTAATTTTTTTTTGGGAGCAAAAAGGGAAAACTTTACGAATCTCTCTTAAAATAAAATTAAGTTGTTTTTGAGAAGAAAATGGGCCAAAATAATCAGCTGTTTGATCTTGTTCTTTTCTTACCGGATAAATCTTAGGATATTCTTCTTGAGTAATTTTAATATAAAGATAACTGCGATCATCTTTCCAAATAGTATTATAACGAGGTTTATATCGCTGAATTAATTTAGATTCCAATAGTAAAGCTTTTATTTCCGAATCGGTAATAATATATTTAAGCGTAGTTGCCTTATTAATGATTGCCGCTTCTTTTTGATTAATCTTGGCGTTATCAAAATGGGTTTTAATCCTAGCTTTAAGATTAACAGATTTACCAATATAAATAACTGTGTCGCCAGCATAAAAAAAATACACTCCAATAGTAGCGGGGATGGTTTGAAAATTAAAGTTACGTCGAATATTAATCTCTTTTTGCATATGGCACTATTTCTTTTTTAAGAATCTTAATAGCAAAATAATTAAGGCTAAACCTATGGTTATTTCTATAATTTTAAGTGTTATTGCATAAATATAAGGCACAATTTTAATCTCTTGCTCAAATACCTTATTACCCTGCAAAAATATTTCTATTTTATCACCAATAGGTTGATTGCCTACCTTAGCTTGATAAACTAACTCTATTTCTTTTTTTTGCAAAGGGGCAAGCACCGGAATAGTGTCAGGATAAACAAAATTTAATTTTTGGGAGCGGATATGCAGGGGAAGAGCATAAAGGAAAATATTGCTTTTATTTTCGACAGTAAGTTTAGTTTTATAACTACGTCGATCGCTAACTTGCTGAGGAAAATTTAATGCGGCCAAACTAATATTAACTTTCTCTAAAGGCAAGTTGCTGCTAGGTTGGATAACAATATCACGAGAATTATCGATCTTATACATTCCTGCCGGCAACGGATAATCATCATCTTTGCTATGAATCACAAAAGCTACATGGTTTAAGTCGAATGAGTGATAATAATCAATTCCCGAAGTTTCCTCCCAGGTCGGATCTACCGCTATCCACATCTTTTTAGTTTGATCATAATATTCCACCCATGAATGAAGCACATCAGATAACAAAGAAATAGGCCTTAGTTCTGACTCTTGAGAAAAAGCATAGCCTTGAATTTCTCGAGCATAAATTCCTTTTTCCCGCGCAATCGCCACTGTTAAATCGGAAAATTCCATACATACCGCCGAACTGGGATTAGTTAAAACATTTTCCGCTCCTAAACGCTGATTTTTTTCTTCAACTTTGGCGTAATTATATTCTAGATTTTCAACTACATAATTATATATATCTGAAAATCCTTTTAGTGAAGCAATTTTATCTAGACTGGTAATCTTCCAATAATGATTTTGATTAAGTAAATACTTAGACTGAGCAGGAAGTAAACTATTAAAATAATTTCTTACTTCCATCCGTGCAGTAATGTAAACCTCTATATCTGCATCCAATACTACCTTTTTTATTTCTCCTGGTTTAAAGTTATAACGCGCCAAATAATTACCATCTTCATCTAAAAAGACTTTATTAGGCAATGGATTTAAAGAATGAAGATATATTTTTTGAAAAATAGTATCTGGCGGCAAAGCAATATCAGTATAGGCAAAATTGAAATTAGGATTTTTAATATTATATGTTAATTGGGCATGATAGATCTGTTTATCGCCAAAAATTCCGTAGATTGTTTTGGTCGTAGGATTTTCCCAAACTATTTGATTGCCGGAAATAGAATTAGGTTGTGGCTTAGCTAAAGATATTTTTTTGGAAAAATTTGCCGGTAGAGTAACGGTAATTTTATAATCAGCATTACCTCGATTTTCAATTACCGGTAAAATCATTTCATAAATATTTCCAGTT
>CAZYRU010000024.1:0-11154 GCA_964649995.1 uncultured Gammaproteobacteria bacterium | reverse complement strand
AAAGGAAAATCTTTAATAAAGAGGCGGAAGCCTCTTTTTTTTTAGGCCGAAAAATAAATTAGTAATTATTAATTAAAAAAATCCTATGGAAAAAAAAGATTGTAATTCTCAAAATCAGGAGCGAGCAATTTTCTTAAAAGAGACCAACCATTTTGAAGGAGTAGTTTATAAGGATATTATCCTTACTAATGAAGATGGAGTAAAAGATCATTGGCAAGAATTTGTTACTTTTCCTCCTCACTTAAGCGAGGTTTTTCCTGGTAGTAAAATGACGCCAGAGGAATTTTTAAGAGAATTAGGAGTAGAGGAGATGAGAATTTCATCTATAGCCGAAGCATTATTGAGTGATAATTTGGGATCATTAGCACAGCCGACTTTTTTTCATCAAGATAAAGATTTTCAGATTTTAATTTTAAATGGAGCGGTTAACATTCATGCTTTAGCTATGACTCAGTTAGCCGCCCAAGGTTTTACCGTGCCAGAAAATCGCGCCTTATATCAACAGCATCTTTATGAATCAGTTTATCCTCTGTTGGGAAATAATCTAGCACAAGAGATCGGCGCGGGTTTTGTTTTTCGTGATGATTGTATTGCTTCAGTAATTTCCCTAGCAGCCACTATTCAAAAACATCTTGATACGGCTGCGGCGGAGCATATTCAAAAAGGGGTGTTGGTGCAGATAGATGGACCGGTCACAGCTCAAGGCATTCTTTTGGCTAAGGCCTATCAAAATCGTTTTGATTTTCCTTTACTGCTGGTTGGTAGTTATTGGGCAGGTGGGTTAACTAAGGGAGAAGTGGATGAGCGAGGAGTAAAAAGGCATGCCAATTACATCACATACTTTGATCAACTTTTAGAGAGATTTAGCAATACAAATCGTCAATGGCTTGAGGATTGTCGTGATAAAAATAGCGGAGTAATTCAAGTTGTTGGTGATATGGGTAAAGCTGAGGAAGGAATTGAGGCAGGGATAATTAATAATCTAAGGAAATACCGCGGTAAAAATTTTTGTTTTTGGAATGATATCAGATGTGATGAACATGGTAGTCATCCTAATTGTAATAAAGGATTGGATCATCTGTTTAAAAAAAATAATGGACCAATTCGTTATTATCCGGCGCGGGGAGCTTATATGTCTTTAATATTTGATTTAATTGCTAATCCTAATCTGCCCAATGAAGCTCAGATTAAAGTTGAGAAGGCAAGTAGATTGTGGACGCAGGAGTTAGGTTATGGCGCTGGTTTTAAGAAAATTTAATTCTTCTCTTGACTTAGAAGTTAATTGGATTTAACATATCTTCTATGATTGGTGAGATTTCTGTTAATCAAAGACGAGCTGTAGATGATGATGTTATAATCTATCTGCAATTTCAAGATCTAAAGACCGATTTAGAACTTAAATCTCTTCCAGCTAACGTGAAAAAAAAACTTGACTACAAAATAAAAAGACTAAATTTTCAAGGTAAAGAAGGACAGACCTTAATTTTAGAGGAGGCATTAGATAATACTGCTATAGCGCTATTGGGAGGGGGAAAAAAACAGGAATTTAACTGGGTTAAGTTACGGGATAATTTAGCTAATTTTTTGCGTCAATTAAATCATTTACGCTATCGTCGTCTTAGTTTAAAATTAAGGCTTTTTAAGCAAGAAAATTATTTTGAAGTAGGTAAACAGCTCGCTTTAGCTTTTTATTTAAGCAATTACCGCTTTCTTTACTTTAAAAATGAAGAGGAAAGAAAAAAAGCACATTATTGGCAGAGTTTAACAGTCTTGCTTTCGCTGAAAAAAGATGATTCTCAAAAACTAAAATTAGGTTTTGCTTATGGGCGAGAAATTAGCCGAGGGATTTTTTTTGCCCGGGATTTAGTTAATCAACCCGCTTCGCATATTACGCCAACTAGTTTAATGGAACACGCTTTTGCTTTGGAAAAAACTGCGCCAACGAAGATCAAGGTTGAAGTATTGGATGTTAATGAATGTCAGAAATTAGGAATGGGAGCATATTTAAGTGTTGGTCAAGGTAGTGACCAGCCGCCTAAATTTATTATTTTGCATTATAAGCCTTCTAATGCAGTAGTTAAGCATAAAGTTTGTTTGATCGGTAAATCGCTTACATTTGATTCCGGAGGAATTTCTTTAAAACCGGCCGCAGGGATGGAGGAAATGAAAAGCGATATGGCAGGTGGAGCGACAGTGTTAGGAATTTTTCAGGTATTAATAGCCAATAGTGATTATTTTAATCATTTAGAAGTTTGGGGTATTTTACCTGCTTGTGAGAATATGCCTTCGGGGAAAGCTATTAAGCCAGGTGATATTGTTACAGCGTGCAATGGTAAAACTATTGAGGTAATCAATACCGACGCTGAGGGAAGATTAACTTTAGCTGATGCTTTAGCTTATGCTCAAAAGAGTTATCATCCAGATATAATCATTGATTTAGCGACTTTAACGGGAGCATGTATTGTAGCTTTAGGTAAAAAAATAGCCGCGGTATTTGGTAATTATGAAAAAACTCTGCGGTTAATAGAGCAAATTGCTGCTGAAGAAGGAGAAAGTCTTTGGCCTTTGCCTTTATATCGGCCTTATTCTAAGATTATGAAAAGTGAAATTGCTGATTTAAAAAATGTTAGTAATACCAATGCTGGAGGTGGAGCAATTACCGCTGCTTTATTTTTGGCAGAATTTGTAGATCAAACTAACTGGCTGCATTTTGATATTGCCGGTCCTTCCTATAATAATGCTTCAGCTGAAGGGATTATGCCTCATGGAGGTACAGGATGGGGAATAATTACACTATTAGAATTTTTAAAAAGACAGGCTGAAAACTAAATAATATGAAAAATCATCAACAAATAATTAAAACTGAAAATATCATTCGTGTTTTTCCTCATAATTTATTATCTACTGCCTTATCCAAACTGAGTACTTCGCATGATGCGGCCTTTGTTTTTACAGAAGACAATTGTTATTTAGGAGTTATTAATCCTTATTATTGTTTAATTAAGTCTTCCTATCCCGGTAATGCTAAAGTAGAAAAATGCATTTTTCATGCTCCACATGTGGAGTTGAAATATCCAATTGCTAAGGTAGCAGAATTATTAACTCAATCTAAGGTGCATTATTTGCCTATTTTTGATGAGAAAAAACAATTTAAAGGTATTATTTCAGCACGGAGGATTTTAACAGTTTTTCAGGATTATGCTATTTTTCATCAGCGTATAGAGGATTATTTGAAAGAAAAAAATCGGCCGGTAATAACCATTTTTGAGAATGATTCTATTGCTAAGGCACTAAATGTTTTTAAGACAACTAAGGTTTCTAAGTTAATCGTTGTTAATAAAGCTTTACGTTTAAGAGGTATAATTAGTTATTATGATTTAATCTCTTATTTAGTCAGTCCTAAAAATACTCCTCGCAAAGGCGGTATCAAAAATAATTTTAGTCAACTATTAGTGAAGAATTTTGCTAAGTTTTATGTGATTACGATGGGTAAAAATTCCTACGTGAATGAAGCGTTAAAATTGATTTTGGAAAAAAAGATTGGCAGTGTGGTAATAGTTGATGAGCAAAAACATCCAATTGGAATTATTACGACAAAAGATTTATTGCATTTTTTGATCAGAAATAAGGTAGATAATAAACTTGAACTTCAGGAAAAAGATTTATCTCCACAAAATAAGGTAATTGTTAATAATTTTTTTCAGCGTTTGAGTTTAAGTTTGCAAAAAATTCCCGATCTTACCAAAGCGAAGTTATTTATTAAAGAAAAAAAACAAGGAGGGATTTTTGAGGTGATTCTTTCTTTATTTCCTTTAAAAGGCAAGCCCCAGATTATTAAAAAAGAAGGTAAGAATTTAACTCAAGTACTCAAGCAGATTAAAAGAGATTAAGGTTGTGTTATGAAGCAAAAAATATTTTTTCTGCTTATTCTGTTGTTAGGTTTTTTAGGGCGTTTTTACGGGTTAAATTGGGATGCTAATAATCATCTTCATCCTGATGAAAGATTCTTAACAATGGTAGCAATGGCGATGAAGTTGCCTGTAAGTTGGAATAGTTATTTTGATCCGCAAAAATCACTGCTTAATCCTTTTAATGTGGGATATAACTTTTTTGTTTATGGTAATTTTCCTTTATTAATCAATAAATTGCTTGCCTTAAATTTAGGTAATGATAACTATAATAGTTTAACTTTACAGGGTCGAGCTTTGTCAGCTTTAAGTGATTTTTTAGTAATATTGATAATTTATCAATTAGGATATTTATGGGAGAAAAGATATCATTTGTCACCTTGGATTAAAATCTTTGGTAGTTTTTTTTATGCGATTGCGGTTTTACCGATACAATTGGCGCATTTTTTTGCAGTTGATTCTTTTCTTAATTTATTTATGCTTCTTAGTGTTTATTTTGCTATTAAAAATTATTCCTCTTTTGCTTTTCAAAAAATTATTGTTTCAGGTGTATTTTTTGCTTTAGCACTGGCTTGTAAAATAACAGCGGTGTTTATTTTACCGTTAATTGGCTATTTTCTTTTGGTAAGAAATCCCCACCGGAAAAAAAAATCTAATTTTTTCTTATTACTATCAAGTTTAGCAGTATTTATTTTGACGAGTTATTTGGTTTTTAGATTAGTTGATCCTTATAAATTTGCTAATACTAATTGGTTTGATTTGCGCCTTAATTCTCATTATCTTGAGAATCTCAAGGTGTTAAAAAGTTATGATAATCCCAATGTTTGGTATCCGCCGGGAGTACAGTGGATTAGTAAACCTCCGGTTATTTTTGCCTTAAAAAATTTAAGCTTTTATGGTTTAGGAATTCCTTATTTTCTTTTAGTTATTGTTGGTGTGGTTTTTATTGTTAAATCAAAGTTTAAGAGTCTTAAGGTATTAACCTTATGGTTGGGGCTTTTCTTTATTTTTCAGTCTGCCCAATATGTTCAATCTATGCGGTATTTTATTTTTATCTATCCTTTTTTAGCAATTCTAGCAGCCTTTGGTTTTATTCAGTTAGGGTTAGCAATGAGAAAAATCACTCCTCCTTTTTTAAATAATGTCTTTTTAAGTGTGATATTACTGGCAGTGTTAGTTTGGCCATTAATGTTTTTTTCTATCTATACTAAACCACATTCTCGTGTAACCGCCTCAGCTTGGATTTATTCTCATATTAAGCCTGGAGCATTGATTTTAGGTGAATATTGGGATGACGCTTTGCCGTTAGTGTGGGGCAATTATCATCCCGAATTATATCAGAATATTTCTTTACCGGTTTTTGATCCGGACGATCAAACTAAATGGCAGAAGATGAATTTTTATTTAGCAAGAGGCGATTATTATATTTTATCTTCCAATCGAGGTTGGGCAAGTATTATTGCTGTACCGGAAAAATATCCTTTAATGAGTAAATTCTATCAGGAGTTATTTACCGGTAGGACTAATTATGTTAAGATTAAGGAGTTTACTTCTTATCCTTCTTTAAAGTATTTAGGAATTCCTTGGGAGATCAATACCGATACTGCTGAGGAAGCGTTTACTGTTTATGATCATCCTAAGGTGATGATTTATCAGCGGCGCCAGTAATCTCTTTTTTTAAAATAAAAAATCCCGCCGCTCCGGCAGAAAAATCAGGATGCGTAAGTATGTTTTTTATTGGTTGTTGCCAGATACTATTAAGTTTTGGCCATAAAACCCATTTTTTAAAGAGGATGTAAGAGAGGAGATTGGGCAAGGATAAATAATGAAAAATATCTAACCATAAAGCAGTATTTTTGTTTAAATAAGTTTGTGAGTTTATAATTTTAAAACCAGCATCAGTAAATTCTGCCTGCCAGTTTTTAAGGGAAAGTAGATTAAGATGCTGTTGCATTTTGATCATTAAACGCGGGTAGCTTTTACCAATAATTTTTTTTCCAAAAAGATAATCATTCCAGCGATTAGTCATAACCGAGACGATTAGATAACCATTAGGTTTAAGGACACGGTAGAGTTCAACTAAAGATAGTTTTAGATTTGATAAATGCTCTAAGACACAGTTGGAAATAATAGTGGAGAAGTAATTTTTAGGAAAGGGAATGGTGGAATTAGCGTAATAGACAATCTTTTTATAAACTTGATTTTTTTCTGCTATTTGAGCGCGACTGTTGGGCAGATCCAATCCTATATCAATCCTTTTTTTTCCAAAAACTAAATTAGCAAAAAAACCATCTCCGCAGCCAAAATCCAATATTGGTGGTTTAATCAGATGAAGATTTTTTTTAAATAATTCTGCCTCTTGTACTCTAATTATGGCCAAAAACGGTGGTTGATTTTCTAAATAAGCCTTTAGATAATTAAACTGATACCGAGAAAGGGATTGAGAATAGGAAGAAAGAAGTTGTTGATAAAACTTTATGACTTTTTTTTTGGTAAAAATTTGTTTTGCCCTTTTGATTAAATGGGTATTGGTATAATTTTCTTTTTCGTTAAGAATAGTGGTGATAGCTTTGGCCAACGCAGATGGATGATGTGGTTTGACACTTATTCCCATACGAGTAAGTTGAATAGGAATACGAACACCTGGTAGATTAGTACTTACTACTGGTGTTCCCTGGAGCATCGCTTCAGCTTGAACCATCCCAAAGGCTTCGGTGCTATTGATGGATGGTAATACCAAAAGATCAATGGTTTTATAAAAAGCGCCTAATTGTTTTTCTGATAAGTAACCTAAGAATAAATAAGGCAGTTGATATTTTTTTAATAATTTTTTGATTTTTATATAGTATTGATTTTCTCCTACGACTTCATTGCCATAAGGACCGGCAAAAACAAGCTGATAATCTTTTTTATCAAGTTGTAATTTAACTACTGCTTTAATAAAATCCTCAAGACCTTTTTCTTGTGCCACCCTGCCGCTGTAGCCAAGCCAAATTTTTTGTTGTTTTTTAGCAATTAATTCGTTTAGATAAGCTGGGTTAATGGTTAGGTTTTCAATTGGAGGCAGAGAAAAAATAAATTTTCGGCAGAAGAGTTTTCCTAAAGTGGTATTGGTAACATAATCTTGAGTATAACCAATAATTTTATCGCTTAAAAGCATTTGTAGGTAAAGCGATAGATTAAGAGCAAAATTAATTAAATAATTAAATAAATTCTTTTTTAAATAAACTTGACAATGAAAAATAGCCAGCAGTTTTTTACCAAAAATTTTGGCGATTAAAGCGAGAATGAATCCTTCAAAATTCGGCAGATTTAAAATAATCAAATCATTTTTTTTTGCCAGCTCTTTAAAATAAATTACAGATTGCGGTGAGATAAAACCTTTAGAGAGGCGAAAAAGATAGGGCATTCTTATTACTTTAGTTTTGTCAATTATGGTAGTAGTTTTAAGCGTTTGATGGTATCTAAAAGTTAATATCGTAATTTCATTTTTGCTACCTAGATCAGCAAATAATTGTTTCGGATAGGTAGTGAGGCCTGAGATATAAGGGTAATAATAGGTGGAAAAAAAAAGAATCTTCATAGCTGCTTTTTTATTTTTTTCATTGCCTCTTTTAGATTGGGGAATTTATAAGAGTAGTGATTATTACGATCAAGTAGATTATAAATCCAATAAATCTTTACCGTAGGCAATTGTTTATTTAAGTATTGAACAATATCCCAGTTATCTTCAATATAAATATCAAGTTTTAGTTGTTTGATCATTTTTTCTTTAAAAAAATGCGGTTGTAAATCATTTTTGTTATAAAAACAACCGGCAAAATATTGATCTGCTTGGCTTTTTTTCAGCCAATAAAAAAAATCTTTTTTAAGATAGGAGAAACGAGCAGTGATAATATAGGGTTGAATTTTTTTTTGTTTGACTAGAACAATAATTTCTTCAAATCCAGGTGCAAGAAATAGACTCGATTTATGCAACATTAACCACAGATATTTTTCCCATGCAGTTTTGGGATAATAAAACTTCAACGCCGCTTTTTTTTGGAGCAAAAATAGTTTTTTGGATAAAGCAATTAGGGGTCTCACTATTCGTGCAGGATTATAAAGAATAACTCCATCAAGATCAAAGCCAATTTTTAGTTTTGAGTAGGTCATTAACAAAGATTTAATTTGCTTTTTAATATTTTCTAAATTATACTAAAAAAACAATCCTATGTTGCCTGTCTTATTAGATTTAACTGTTATTAAGATTTATACTTTTGGCGTTTTTTTAGTGTTGGCTTTTTTTTGGGGTAGTTATTTTTTGTGGAAGAATATCAGTTTGACTTCATACAAAGAGGAGGATATCTTTGATGGTTTATTTATTGCTTTAGGAGGAGGATTGTTTATGGGGCGTCTGTTTTATGTACTAATCAATTTTGATAAATTTGGTTTTGATATCCTAAAATTTATTTTAATTAATGGTTATCCGGGTTTATCGTTATTGGGTCTTTTATTAGGTGGTTTTTTGGCTTTAGCAGTTTACTTTAAGTTAAAGAAAATTAAATTTTGGGAGATTATTGATTATTTTATTAGTCCTTTGTTTTTAGCTTTAAGTATTACTAAATTAGGTAGTTTTTTAGCTGGAGTAGAGGTGGGAACAAAAACTAATTTTTTTATTGCTGTTTCCTATGTGGGTTTTGATGGCAAACGTCACTTAACTGCTTTTTATGAAAGCCTGTTTTTTTTAGGAGCTTTTTTTTTAGCACAAAAAATACTTTTTTATCTGCGCCGGGAAAAATTAAGCAAAGGATTTTTATTAATTTTTTTTGGCTGGTTTTTCTCTTTAGTAAGTTTTAGTTTTGATTTTTTGAAAAATAATAATATGGTGATGTTAAAATCTTCCCTAAGCCATTATACCTATGGGATTTTGCTGTTGACATTTAGTTTATATTTTATATATTATTTTAAAACATTCTTTTTAGCTAAGCTAAAAAGCATTACTAATTTTTTTCATTTATGGCAACATACGTCAATCAAACCTTATCCAAAAAGTTCGCTAAAAAACTCGAAGAAGAGTTAACTAACCTTTTAGCTCAGATTAATGAATTAAAAGCCGATGATCCTTTTACCGACCCTGATCATGCTAGCGATAATGCGGCAGTGGATACCGATGTAAGAGAACAGGTGGGTCATGAAACAATTCAAGCTCAAATTAAGGATCTTAATAAACGAGTAGAGAATATTAAAATAGCTCTTAACTTAATTAAAAATAAAAAATATGGCGAGTGTGCTAAATGTTTTCGTCCTATACCGTTGGCTAGATTAGAGCTAGTACCGGAAGCGAGATATTGTGTAGAATGTGAAAACAAACTGCGTAAATAATCTTGTATACTGTAATTTATGCAAGATATTCCTGCCTCAACTTTTTTTAACTATTTTGTCTTTTTTTTAATTCCTTTTTTATTAGGGTTAATCGTGAGTAAAAATAAAACCTCCTTGATTATAGCCTATATTTTAGGCGGTATTATCTTGAATAATTTATTGGGAAATTATATCTCAAAACCAGTTATTAATAATTTGGCTTATTTTGGGATTTTATTACTGCTTTTTACTGTTGGATTAGAGATTAAGTTCGATAAGATTATTAATCTTAGAAAATATATTATTTTAGGTGGTTTTTTACAGGTTACAGTATCTATAGTTTTTATTAGTCTATTAAGTCTATTTTTTAACTTTAATTTGCTTCAATCTTTTCTTATAGGTATGGCTTTGTCTTCTTCTTCAACCGGTTTGGTAGCTAAGATTATTCAAGATAGAGGAGAGGAAAATTCATTTTTAGGGGAGATGGCGATTGGAGTCTTGATGTTTCAGGATTTAGCCTTTATTCCGTTTATGGTCTTTTTTACCTCTCTGACCGGTCTTTCTTTATCAGCTTGGGAGATGACTAAAAAAATTAGTCTGGATATGTTTACTTCTTTTGTTATTCTCTTTAGTGTTTATTTTTTTGGCAGAAGATTTGTTCCGATAATTTTTGATAAAGTTGCCCGTTTATCACGGGAATTAATGAATTTGCTAATTATTCTATTTATTTTTTTCGCTTCATTTGTTTCAACACTTTTTGGGGTGCCGGCTTTGGTTAGTATTTTTATTGCCGGCATTCTTGTGGCACAAACGAATGAACATTATCATATCTTTAGTCAACTGCGTCCAATCCGCGATTTGTTGGCTATAGTTTTTTTTATCTATATTGGTTTAAATATTAATTTAAGTCAAATTCTAGTTTATTTTCCTCAAATTCTATTATTTACTTGTTTATTATTGGCGGTTAAGGCGTTTATTATCTTGTTTATTTTTATCTTGTTTAAGTTTAACTCAAAAATGGCTTTTTATTTAGCTCTTTATTTATGTCAGATAGATGAGGACGCGTTTATATTAATGTCATTGGCTTATTTAAATAAGCTGTTTACTTACCAGCAATATTTATTTATTATTAGCAGTGTTCTTTTTAGCTTACTGGTTACTCCTTTGATTATTAATGGTAAAGAAAAGATTTATTTTCTGTTAAGAAACCGGTTAATCAAAAAATATTTGAGCTTTTTAGACAGCTGGCTTTATAAATTAGATAGTAATCTTTCACCAATTGATGTTTTAAATATCAAAAATCACATTATTTTATGTGGTTTTGGCCGAGTTGGTTCTTATATTGGTCGAGCACTGTTATCTGCTAATATTCCTTATGTAGCAATTGATTACAACTTTAATATTGTTGAGAAAGCAAAAAAAGAAGGAGTAAATATTATCTATGGTGATCCTACCGATATTAATATCTTAGATTATGCTCAAGCAGATGAAGCTATAGTAATTGTTATTACTTTACCGGATATTTATTCACAAGAAGCGGTAATTATGAATGCAAAAAAACTCAATCCAAAAATCATTATTTTCTCCCGTGTTCATCGCCAACAAAATCAAAAAAGACTGCATGATTTAGGAGCGCAGATTATTGTTCAACCCGAATTTGAAGCTGCACTATCAATGATTAGACGCATTTTATATTGGAAAGGTTTTTCTAAAAATGATATTTCTTTAAAAGTTCGTAAATTAAAGCTAGAACATGGTATGGTTTAAAAAAGGATTATTTTATTGCAGTTTGCTTTTATTAAGCTTTTTTTTCTTTTTTTTCTTAATTAAGGATCTAAAAAAGTCTTATTTATTTACGCAAAAAGATCGCCTGAATTTAGTTTTTTTACAAGAAAATCCTCTT
>CAZYRU010000023.1:0-11382 GCA_964649995.1 uncultured Gammaproteobacteria bacterium | reverse complement strand
GATCTTCAAAGGCCCCTCGGTACCTTGGACATTGCCAGAAATCTTAGCGGCCGAGCAGAAAAAAATTCCTGTTCTGATGGAAACTGCTTTTTTTGTTAAAAATTGTCCGGCAAAAATTATTGGCATTACCGGTACGCGTGGTAAAACTACTACTACCTTAATGACTGAAGTTTTATTTCGAAAGTTTAATCAAAAATATTTTCTTGCTGGAAATTTACCCCAAAAATCCACTATTAGCTTGCTGGATAAAATAACAAAAGATGATTGGGTTATTCTTGAACTCTCTTCTTGGCAACTATCGGGTTTTCATCGTCTAAAGATAAGTCCACCACTAGCAATTTTTACTAATCTCTACCCTGACCATCTAAATTATTATTCCTCAGTTGAGGAGTATTACTACGATAAAAAAGCCATCTTTGCTTATCAAAAAAGTACCGATCGACTAATTGCTAATTTAACCCTTAAACCTATATTACAGCGAGAAAAAATTTTAAGCCGTATTACCTATTTTTCCGCTGCTGATTTTCCTTATAAACTTAATTATTTAAAAGGTGGGCACAACCGAGAAAATGCCGCTGCTGTTTATCAAATGGCAAAACTGCTTAAATTTAACCTGAATAAGACTCAGCAAATCATTAGTAATTTTCCTGGAGTATCCTACCGACAACAAATAATTGCAAAAAAAGATGGAATTATCTTTATTAATGATACTACCGCCACTACTCCCACTGCCACCATACAAGCTTTAAAAACTTTTGCTGATAAACCAATTGTTTTACTTCTAGGCAATAGCGCAAAAAACTTACCGACTAAAGAATTGATTGATCAACTAAAAATTGTAGAAAAAATTGTATGGCTTAAAGGAGATTTTACTGACCAAATTCTTCCCCAAATAAAAAAATTATATCCGGAAAAAAGCAACTGGATAATTCATCCTTGCTTGCAAGAAGCAGTTAAACAAGCTTATAATCTAGCTAAAGAAATTGTTCAAAAGAAAAAAGAGGAAGTTTATCTCTTATTTTCTCCTGCCGCTGCCTCATTCTCGATGTTTAATAATGAATTTGAACGAGGAAATCAATTTAACTATCTAGTTAAAAAACTCCTTAGCCACTATGATTAAACCTAAAAATCGTTCGTATTTATCCTGGCGTCTTTTTATTTTAGCAATCTTTTTAGCCATAATTGGCTTATTCTTTGTTTTTGAATCCTCCTCAATCAAAAGCTTTCATGCTTATGGCGACAGCTTTCATTATTTAAAATCGCAATTTTTATTTATTTTAATCGGAATCGGAGTAATGATCTTTTTTTCTTTGCTTGACTACCATCATCTATATTATCTTGCTTTTATTTTTATGATAGCTACCATTTTACTGCTATTAATCGTGTTGATTCCTACTATCGGTAAAGCCGGCGGTGGCGCTAGGCGGTGGCTTGATTTTGGGTTAATTAATTTTCAACCGACGGAGTTTGCTAAATTAAGCGCTATTATTTATCTTTCTTCTTGGTTTATTCATAAGGAAAGAAAAAGATTCTCCTCTTTTTTAATTCTTCTTTCTATTTTACTCTTTTTGATTATGCTTCAACCGGATATGGGAACAGCAATTATTATCTTTTTAATTAGTATTACAATCTATTTTCTAGCTGGTCACCATATTATCCATCTCTTCTTTCTCCTTCCTTTTTCAATAGCGGGATTCATTCTGCTTATAAAATCTTCTCCCTATCGTTTTAGAAGAATATTGGCGTTTATTAATCCTGAACTTGATCCTTTAGGAATTACTTATCATGTCAAGCAAATTCTAATCTCACTAGGAAACGGTGGATTATTAGGTCAAGGTTTTGGCGCTTCAAAACAAAAATATCTTTTTTTACCAGAAGCGCATACAGATTCTATTTTTGCTATCATTGCTGAGGAAATGGGATTTGTTGGGTCGTTAATTTTAATTTTGCTTTTTTTTTATCTGATTTTTGAGCTTTATCAAGTAGCTAAACATGCTCCGGATCGGTTTGGTCAACTTCTCTCCGGTGGAATCTTTGCTTTTTTTGGTTTTCAAATATTAATTAATTTAGGTTCAATGGTTAATCTCATCCCCTTAACCGGCGTACCTTTATCTTTCATCTCAGCTGGTGGTTCAAATTTGCTGATTTCCTTTGCTCTAATAGGAATAACTATTAATATTGCTAAAAGGGCAAAAATATGATTTCTTAAATTTTATATTTATAATTAAATTAATCTATGAAAATTCTCATTACTGGCGGCCACCTTACTCCTGCTTTAGCTTTAATTGACGAACTCAAAGATGATTATCAACTGGTATTTGTCGGCCGACAATCGGAAGAAAAAGAAATTGCTTGGCGAAAAATCCCATTTTATACCCTGACAACAGGCCGTTTTACTCGTATTTTACAATTTAATTTATTAATTAATATCTGGCTGCTTTTTTTGGGAATATTACAAGCATGGAAAATTATCCGTAAAGAAAAACCTAATCTGATTGTTGCTTTTGGAGGGTATTTAGCTTTCCCTATTTCTACAGTAGCAGTTATACAAAAAATTCCTTTTTTTATTCATGAACAAACAAGTAAACCCGGTCTAGTTAATACTATTACCGCCCGTTTTGCTAAAAAAATATTTGTTGCTTTTCCTGAAACAACCAGTTTTTTTCCTAAAGAAAAAGTAATTATCTCAGGCAATCCTTTACGGCTTGATATTTTTAAAATTAAAGAACAACCTTTTATAATTAAAAAAGAACGGCCAGTAATTTATGTTACCGGTGGTTCATTGGGTGCCCATAGTATAAATGTAATTATAGAAAAGTTATTACCTAAACTATTAGAAAAATATATTGTTATTCATCAAACCGGTACAGTCAAAAAATTTGATGACCTAGCTAGACTCACTAACCTAAAAAATAAACTACCCGATGTACAAAAGAAATTCTATTATCCAGCTGGGTATTTTTCTAGTAATCAAATCGGTTATATTTATTCATTAACTGATATAATAATTGGCCGTTCCGGCGCCAATACTTTTTTTGAAGTAATCGCTTTAAAAATCCCGGCTATTTTTATCCCTTTACCCTGGTCTGCGAATCAAGAGCAACAACAGCAAGCAAAACTGCTCCAAAAAATGGGTGCAGGAGAATATTTTGATCAAGAAGATGATTTAAATAAACTCTTAATCCTAATTGATAAAATTATTACTAACCTCGATTCTTACCGTCGCAACCTTGATAAGTTACAAACATTATATGCCCCAGATGCTGTTTCGATTATTAAAAAAAACATTGATACAACCTTGGCTCAAAATTAGTTTATTAGTAGTATTATTTAGCGGATTTTTTTTAGGCCTTAATCAAAGTTTCAGAATAAAAAAGATTATAGTGGAGCAAGAAGCTCCCTATTTAATTAAGGGTCTTAAACAGTATCAAAACCAAATTAGTTTGTTAATCAATAAAGATAAGCTTTACTCCAATCTAACTAAAAATAACCCTGATCTGGAAATTAAAAATATCAAGATTGATTTTCCCTCTACCTTAATTATAAAATCCCACAAAAAACCTGCGATTGCCGCCCTTAAAAATAATCAAGGCTATTTTCTTTTAGATAAACAGGGAATTCTGCTGAAAAAAACTAAAGAAAAAATTATTACTCTTCCTCTAATTCATTACTACCAAAATCTTGATTATTCTTCCTATAATCAAGGCGAAAAAATTGATTTTCATGATCTTATTTTTTGTCTTAACCTGCTGAATTTAATCAAAAATTTAGGACTAGATATTAATAGTATTGATATTAATAGTCCGACTATGATAGTATTAACTTTAGACCAACAAAAAAAAATTACAATAAGCGAGGAAAAATCAATTTCTCAACTTGAAGAAGAGCTAAAATTTATTATTAAACAATTAAAAATAAGGGGGAATGATTTTTCTCAATTAGATTTACGGTTTAATAAACCAATAATTATATTTTAATTATGAAAAATCAAATTATTGCTGGAGTGGATATAGGTAGTTCTAAAATCGCTTCAATTGTCGGAATTAGTTCACCGGAAGAAAAAACACCACGGATTATTGGTTTTAATACTACACCAGCCAAAGGAGTAAGAAAAGGCTTAATCGTTGATATAGATCAAGTAACTGCTGCAGTAGAAGAAAGTATTGAAAAAGCCGAACGTATGGCCGGTCATAAAGTTAATAATTGTTTCGTTTCGGTAGGAGGACCACATATCTCTTCTCTTAACTCTCACGGTATTGTGGCCGTTGCTCATCCTGAAGGAGAAATTAGCATTGATGATGTTAATCGGGCTATTGAAGCAGCTAGAGCTATCTCTCTTTCTAATACTAAACAAATTATCGAAGTTTCTCCCCGAGATTTTATTGTTAATGGTCAATCGGGAATTAAAAATCCTGTTGGTATGTCTGGAGTAAGACTGGAGGTTGATACTCATATTATTACTGCTTCACAAACCAATCTAAAAAATATTGAGCGCTGTTTAAATGAATTAGGATTACAAAATAATGGTTTTGTTTTTGCCGGCTTAGCTTCTGCTGAATCATGTTTGACCGATACTGAAAAAGAATTGGGAGTAGCATTAGTTGATATAGGAGGCGGAAAAATAGATTTAGCAATCTATATTGAAGGAGCTCTAGCTTACTCTTCTTCTTTACCAATTGGTGCTAGACATATTACTAATGATATTGCAGTAGGTTTACGCGTATCTCTAGATTCAGCCGAAAAAATTAAAATAGAAATTAGTAATAACTCTATTAATACCCCTACCAAACTCAAAACTCATTCTCCCAACATCAACTTAACCAATCTAAACCTACCCGAAAATCTTACTGAAATACCACTCAAAACATTAACCGATGGTATTATTGCTCCTCGTCTAGAGGAAATTTATAAATTGATTTTTGAAGAAATTGAAAAATCTACTTTTGCCAATTTAATTCCTTCAGGTTTAGTGATTACCGGTGGTGGAGCTTTAACTGCAGGCATGCTAGAAACAGGAAGACGTATCCTCGGCCTACCAATTAGATTAGGAACTCCTCAGGGGGTAACGGGCTTAATAGACGAAATTATACATCCTCCTTTTGCCACCTGCATTGGCTTACTGCTTTATCAAAGTAAAAACTTAGCTGAAAATGAAGCAAATTGGAAAAACTTTAATCGCATTTTGAAAGATATTTCTTTAGACAACTCATTAGCTAAAATTAAAAATTTTTTTAAACAATTTATCCCTTAAAACTTGAAAATTAAGAAGAATTTATTAAGATATGATTAAAAGAAATTTATGTTAATTAAACCTAAAGCTGGTTTATCAGCAAAAATTAAGGTATTGGGAATTGGCGGAGGAGGAGGCAATGCTATCTCTTCTATGATTGTTGATGGCGGTATTTCTGGCGTTGATTTTATTGCTATTAATACCGATATGCAGGCGCTGCTTAACAATAAAGCTTCTTTAAAAATTCAGATTGGAGAAAATTTAACTAAAGGCCTAGGTTCGGGAGGTGATCCGGAAATAGGCCGACAAGCAGCTGAAGAGTCACGGGAAAAAATCAAGGAAGAATTAACTGGTGCTGATATGATCTTTTTAACCTGCGGCGAAGGAGGCGGCACTGGTACCGGTGCCGCACCAGTAATAGCTGAGATTGCTAAAGAATTAGATATTCTCACCATAGCCGTTGTCACTAAACCTTTTGATTTTGAAGGAGCAAAAAGAAAATTTGCTGCCGATGAAGGAATCAGAAATTTGCAGAATAAAGTTGATACTTTAATTATTGTCCCCAACCAAAAAGTGTTACAGATTATTGATAAAAAAACCACTATTTTGGAAGCTTTTCGAAAAATTGATTCGGTTTTACATCAAGGTGTTAAAGGAATTGCGGAATTAATCACCCAACCGGGATTAATTAATGTTGATTTTGCCGATGTTAAATCAATAATGAGTCAATCTGGCACAGCGCTGATGGGAATAGGTATAGGTAGTGGCGACAAACGAGCCATGGAAGCCATTAAACAAGCTATTTCCTCACCGCTTCTGGATATAGCCATTGACGGAGCCAAAGGAGTACTATTTAATATTATTGGCGGACCAGATATGACTATGAGTGAAATTGATGAAGCCGCTTCGATTATCGCTAAGACTGTTGATCCGGATGCAGATATTATTTTTGGCGCTGTAATTGACGAAAAAATGCTTGATCAAATTAAGATTACACTGGTGGCAACTAAGTTTGATAGTCAAAAATTAAAACTTTTCCAGCTAAGAAAAAAAAGCCTTACCGAAAATTTTAATCAATCTCCTCCTACACAGCAAATAATCAATGATGTAAAAAAACTACAAGAATCAGCAGAAGTAATTGATATTGCCACCGAAACAGATTTTAATGAAAAAGATAACATCTTAGATGAATTTGATGATGACTCCGAATTTGATGTTCCTGCTTTCTTGAGGAAGAAGTGAATTTTAATCTGCGATCGCAACTAACTACTTAAGACATCTTTAATACTAAAATCCTACTGCTAAATATCCTTCTTAACGGATCAAATTTTAAATTTTTATAGTACAATATTTTATTATGGAAAATAAATCATGTTATCACTACCTCCATTTAGATGAATACCACGGCTTGGTGAAAAATATTGCTGAGTTTAGAAAACAAGAATTAATCAGATTATTTAATCCCTTACAAAAAAAATTTGGTCATAATGATTGGTCGTTAATTATTGTGGGTAGTGATGGAAAACAGGAAAGACACCCACAATCTAAAACTGAAATTGTTTTTCTTTATAGAAATGGCTCTAATAAAACAAAGAAATTAATGAATGAAATGAATAATTTAATTAATCTCTCTATTGAACCAATAGAGTTTAATGAAGCAAAACCTGTAGGTGATCAAAATGTACTGCTTTCCTTTTATAAAAATCAATCTAATGATTGTTATCCAGATCGGATTATCAACGCAAATTTTTTATTGGGAGAAAACAATCTTTTTATTGAGGCTAAAAAACAAACTCTACTTGAGATGGCAGGAAATAATGAACAAGGAAAAAAAATAAGAGAAAAAATCAGCAGTCAGCTAAAAGATTATATAAAAACCTTAAAATCAGGACAATACCGAAGCCAAGTCGTTTTTGACGAAAACCAACAATATTATTTTGAAACTGATAACTGGAAAAATGTTAAAACAGGTTTTAAGATGGGACCCCTTAGAACTATACAAAGAAAAGTAGACCTTTTGCTTATTAATATAATTAGAGAAAATAAACTAACTATTAATGCGGTAGCCACAACCTATCCATCAAATACCTGTGAGAGAATTGAGTTTTTAGCGGAAAAAGGGCTAATAGAAGAACAAATAGGAAAAGAAATTAGTCAAGCCTATCTTTGGTTTTTAAAAGAGTACCACAAAATTCAAGAACTATTTAAAAATAGCAATCGTCTATCACCAATTAGTTGTCCATTTAATCCTCAAGATTTCCAACACTATAAACAGATTATTTTGAACTTCGTTAGCTAAATTTTCCCTCTCTGATTCTCCTCCCCCACTTTTTCCTCTTGACTGAAAAAATTTTATAGTATAAACTAATATGAATATGAGTTCATATAGTTGTTGTAATTTGACTTCAAAACTAGCAATAAATATTAAAACCATTACGCCTTTAATTAGGTTGATTGCCGAAGAAAATCGTTTAAAACTCCTCTGTATTCTTAATCAAAAAGATCATTGTGTTTGTGACCTAATGAAACATATTAATATCTCTCAAAGTTTAACCTCTCATCATCTGCGTGATTTAAAAGATGCGAAACTTATCACTAATTATAAACAAGGACTATATGTTTATTACTCTATTACTCCTTTGGGGCAAACAATTATTCAATCTTTATTAAAAATTCAAAACAAAAAATAATCTATGAAAATCCAAGTCTTAGGCTCTGGTTGTTTTACCTGTCGACAGTTATACGAAATTACCCAAAAAGCAGTTAAGGAAATGGGTTTAAAAGACAAAGTTGAATATCTAAGTGGTACGGAAGGAATACAAGCTTTAATTGAAATCGGTTCAATGAGTAGTCCTGTTCTAGCCATTAATGGAAAAATTGTTTTGACTGGATTTACGCCAGATATTGAAAAAATAAAGCAGTTAATTAAAGAGAATGAATAACTCAAACTATGGATATATTTAAACCAATTCAATTTTTTGCCGATCTAGTTACTTACAAATGGTTTCATATTATCCCCCATTCTTATTGGGGAAATACTCTTAATTTTTTTATCTATGACACAATAAAAATCGGTCTACTACTTATAGTGATTAACTATTTTATGGCTTTTACCCGCTACTATTTCCCTATGGAAAAAGTGCGGAATATGCTTTTGCGGCGCCGGTGGTTTGGACTAGATTATCTATTTGCCGCTATTCTTGGGATTGTTACTCCTTTTTGTTCGTGTTCTTCTATTCCCTTATTCATTGGCTTTATGGGGGCAGGCATTCCTATTGGGGTTACCTTTACCTTTCTGATTAGTTCGCCCTTAGTTAATGAGTCTTCACTTTATCTTTTTCCCGCTATGTTTGGTATCAAGGTAACTCTAATTTATAATCTAGTAGGCATTCTTATTTCTATAATAGGCGGATTAATGATTCAAAAATTAGGCATGGAAAAATATGTTAAAAAAGAACTCTTAAAATTTAGGTCGCGAAAAGAGGTAGAAGCGGAAAATGGCGGCAATTCTCTATCATGGAAAAAACTTATCCCTTATTTTTGGAAAGATGGAATGGTGATCACCAAAAATGTTTTTCCTTATGTGGTACTAGGAGTAGGTATTGGAGCACTTATTCATGGCTTTGTTCCTGCATCATTGGTAGTAAAGTATCTCTCAAATAAATCTTGGTGGGCAGTACCAACTGCTACTTTGATCGGAGCTCCGCTTTATGCTAATTCCGTTAGTGTTATTCCGGTGATGGAAGCTTTAGTCGGTAAAGGGGTGCCACTTGGCACAGCTTTAGCCTTTATGACTGCCATCGTTACTGTTTCTATCCCCGAGTCTATGATCTTGAAAAAAGTTATGCGATGGCAACTGCTAGCCGCATTTTTTGGCATAACTATCGCTGGAATTATAATTATGGGGTATATAATATTATTTTATAAAAAAGTGTATAAAAAATAAAATTTTATACATAATCTTTGGAATAACAATATTTGTTTTTCTCGTATTTATTATTAATAAATTAACACTCAAAGCTCAGTCGGAGGAAGATGTAAATACTAATATTAACACTGTTATCACAGAAGAAAAAGAAATCCCGGATGTTAAAAAAGCGGATAAAATTGAAGTTGTTAATTTTCATGCAACTTTACGGTGTGTCTCCTGTAAAGCTTTAGGAAGTTTGGCGGAAAAAACAATAACTGAGCGATTTGCTAATGAAATTAATAGCGGCAAAATCGTCTTTAAATCTATTAATGTAGAGCTTAAAGAAAATGCAGCAATAGTCAATCTCTATCAACCAAGCGGCTCCTCTTTATATATTAATGCTATTAAAGATGGAAAAAATAATATTGTGTAAAATGTAAAGGTTTGGCAGTATCTATCTGATGAAACTGCATTTATTAATTATCTTGAAACAAAATTACGTTCGCTGTTATAACAATGAATATAACTAAAACAATCTATGCGCTCATTGAAACTTATAATATCCCTGTTCTGTCGGCATTTCTGATTGGACTGCTTACTTCAATTAGCCCATACCCGTTGGCTACCAATATAACTGCAATTGCCTTTATCTCAAAGGATATTAAAACTCCAAAACATACTTTAGTTAATGGTTTTTTCTATATATTAGGTCGAGGAATAAGTTATACGCTATTAGCAACGCTTATATATTTTGGTTTTTCCACCTTTAAGGTTTCACGATTTTTTCAGGGATGGGGAGATAAAGCATTAGGTCCGGTTCTTATACTGATAGGACTAATAATAATTGATGTGCTTAAGTTAAATATAAATTCCCAAAATAAAACAATCGAAAAACTCAAAATCGAATTGCAAAAAAAGGTTACCTAGGATCGCTTTTGCTTGGAGTACTATTTGCCTTTGCCTTTTGTCCTTATAGTGGTGTGTTATTCTTTGGTATTTTTATTCCGCTGGTCTTAGAATCAAAAGAGGTTTTATTAATACCTCCTTCATTTGCGCTCGGAACCGGACTGCTTGTTATTCTCTTCTCATTTTTTATCGTTTTTAGCATGAAAATAATGAGTAAAGCTTTTTCTTTTGTAGCTAAAGTGGAAAAAATAACACGATATCTAGTAGCCGCAACATTTATTATTATTGGCATATATTATCTACAATATTTATTCATTTATATAAATAATCTTTTTTAATATGGATAAGCCAAAAATATTTACCCTTATCTTTATTTTTATAATATTTGGTATTCTTGCCTTTATCATCAAAGCCGGTAATAATAAGGTAGTAATTAAAAAAGTATTAGATAAAAAACAAACCAAAGTAAATACCACTATTCTTGATTTAACTCTTTTTTACGGCAATGCCTGTCCGCATTGCGCTGATCTGGAAAAATGGATGCAAGAGAATAAGATTGAGGAAAAGATAAAGATCATAAAGAAAGAAGTTTATGATAACCAGCAAAATGCGCAGGAATTAACTCAGGCAGCAAAAAAATGCGGTTTAACAACTAATAGTATTGGTGTTCCTTTTCTTTTTGCCGAAGGAAGATGTTTAATCGGAACATCTGATATTATCAGTTTTTTATCGCAAAAAGCCGGAAACTAAAGAAAACTCGTAACTCAGTGGAAAGCAACGGTTATTTTTAAAAAAATTATAAGAATATTTTTTTCTTGTTATTATTAAATTATCTTATCGTTAAAAAATATTACTATTGACAAAATACTCCTTTCTTCATATTATGAATATATATTCATAATGAAGAAAGGAGGTGAAAAAATATGCCAACTTTTGATGGAACAGGACCACAAGGTTTAGGAGCCATGACTGGTCGCGGTATGGGACCATGCGGTAAAGGAATAGGGAGACGATTTGGATTAGGTTTTTGTCGAGGAGGACGCAGAGGCCTAAGTAGATTTTTTAGTGGCGCTCAAACTTGGTCAAAAACAGAGTTAGAGAATTATAAACAAGCTCTTAAAGAAGAGTTAGAAGATGTAGAAAAAGAGTTAGCTGATCAACAAAAGTAACTACCAATCCCTGCTTAGTAGCAAAGATAAATAAAATTTAAACTAAGCAGGGATTTTTACTAATTTAAAAATTAAAAAAAATTACTTTTAATCTTTGAATTAAAACCCATTAAAATAAAAATATAGTATTATGCCAAGACCAAGGATACCTCGCTGTGTGCGGTTTA
>CAZYRU010000022.1:0-11434 GCA_964649995.1 uncultured Gammaproteobacteria bacterium | reverse complement strand
CTGGCTATTTGGAAAGCAACCTCTTCTCGAGACATTTTATCTTCTAATTCTTTTTTCCAGGTGTGTGCCAGCTTGCTTTTTTATTCTTCAAGCCGAATTTGATAAAACTTTTGATATTTCTCTTGAATTTGTTGTGATAAAGCTTGAGTTAAAGGAATAGTTTTTTTACAATACGGACAAACAATTTGATCATTCATAATGATTTTTTTAAATAATAATTTTTCTCACTATCACTCAGTTTTTCAATCGCATAACGCAACATCAAGCGCGGCATCTTAGAATAGTTTTGTTTAAGAAAATCAATCAGTATCTTTTTATTGCGTTTTCCTACTTCACGCAACATCCATCCAACCGCTTTGTGTAATAGAACGTGATTATCCTTAAACAATATCCGGCTGATTTCAAGCGTCACCGAATAATAATTCTGCCGTATAAAACTCCAAGTACTAACAATCGCTATTCTTCTCTCCCAAAAATTACTTGATCTAGCTAAATTATAAAGAATTTGAGGATTATTATGCAAACACCAATCGCCTAAAATATAACTACAAGATAAATCAACTAAATCCCAATTATTAATATTATTAGTATTTTTTAAGTAAAAATTTACCAACTGTTTTTTCCCCTCTTGCGTGTTTTGTCGACGATAATTCAAGACCAAAATCAAAAGAGCAATCAAGCGATATTCGTGAATTTTGCTGTTTAAAAGTAGTTGAAGCTTAATAAAAGATAGATTAAGATATTTTTTTGCTACCTGTCTCAAAAGTAAAACTTTAATCCCTAAAAAAAGATCTCCATAAGCATATTCACCTTTACTTGTTTTAAAAAACCGGCGGCACACTTCCGCCTGAAAAGGGTTGGCTAATTTGGCTAAATCTTTTTTTAACTGAGAAAGCATATTTAAATCTAACATTAACCACCTCAGATTTATCAGATCAATTAAGACAAAAAGTGGAAAGACATAATAAACTTATTTTATTTTTTTTTAAAAAATGATTTTATCTGTCCAATAATAATTTTAAGAAGAATAACAATAAATGGTACTAATAAAGTAGGCCAATGATTAATTGCTCTTACACTCTTTTTTATCTTTTTGTAAAAGTAAATTCCTCCCACAATAAAAACGGTTAAAATAATTAATAACACACTAAAAAAAATTGTGCCGGTAAGATAAAAAATTGTTTGCCAAACCATAATTAGATTATAACCCTTTTATAAAAAAATAGTATTTAATTTATCTAACAATTATTTCAAATCCAATAAACAAAAAATAAATAAACAGAAGAAGTATTCCTTCAAAACGCGATAAATTATTTTTAGACTGAGCAAAGAAATAAAACATGGTTAAACCCAATACAGTAAAAAGCAAACGTTGGAGAATATGATTCTCAATCACTATCTCTGCCCGATTAAAAATCGTTAAACAACCCAAGATTAAACAGTTGGCAATCGCCGACCCTAAATAATCACCAAAAGCAATCTCTTTTTGACCTCGGAAAAGCGAATATAACCCAATCGACAACTCAGGAAGATTAGTACCCAAAGCCAAAATAATTAAACTTATAACAAAAGAAGAAATTCGCAAATAATTAGCAAAATAAATGGTTTGCTCAACTAAAAAATGACTCAGCAAAAAAATTACCCCTATACCCACAATAACCAAAAAAATATTCTGGAGTAATGCTGTTTTTTGCGACTGAAATTTATTTTCAATCTTCTCAATTAAACTTTGTCTTTTGTCCAAAAAATAAAATACTCCTAAGCATAAAATAATTAATAAAATTCCCTCATAAAAGTTCAGCTGCTGATCACCGGCTAAAAAAATAGGAGTAAGGGCAACTGTTAAAATCAAAAAAAGATTTTTATTGGTCAACTGATGATTAAGGTTAACCCCATTACCAATAACGGCAAAAAGAGGAATAATTAATAAAAAAATTACAATTATTCCTCCTATTAAATTCCCAACAAAAATCTGCGGATTATTATCCGCTATCGCATTTAATCCAACAGCAATTTCCGGTAAAGAAGTTAACATCCCTAAAACAAAAAAAGAGAAAGTAAATGATGATATCTGCAAAAGCTTCGCTAATCCACCTATAGTTTTAACCAGAAAACCTGATATCTTCCAAATAATAAAAAAGGATAGAAAATAAAGAATTAAGTTAATCAATAACATTATCATTATTTTATGTAGTTATAAAAATAATTTTAATATGCCGGTTCCAAGCAAAAGCATCCCTACCGGCAAAATAACTTTTTGATAATAAAAAAGTACTTTCCCTTTATTTTTAAGACGAATTAATCTATCAATTAGAATCCCCAAACAAAAAATAAATAATCCCGCGGTCATACCAAAAACAACTTTATCAATGCCTAAAAAAGTATTGCCTCGATGACCAATCTGTTTAGATATTAATAAATAAATTAAGGTAAAAGCATAAAAAGTCAAAGACCAAAGTAAAGGATGATTAAGAATTTTTGTTTTAATTTTGGTAGTAATCCAAAAAGCAATCGCCGTATTTAAACCCGAAATCCATAAAGAAACCAATAGATCATCTATCCCTAATTTTTTTGCAATTACTAAACCTCCCCCTACTGTCACGATACATATCGGACATTGAGCTACTACAGGACGAATGAACAACATAAATTAATTATAACTCATTATTTACCAATAATATTACACTTGCCATCACTGGAAAGTATTTTACTGATTTTACTGCAATTTTTGTGTTGCCTGCTAAATTGATTGTAATAATTACACACCTCCAAACAATAATTGCGTGAGCCTGCTATACAACCACCACCATATTTACACGCCGCTTTAGCAATATATTGTAAAGACCAATCTTGACAATCTTTGCCACGATAAGTTGAAATATTCCAAAGATGATAAGCGGCGCCCAAGATAGCGTCATAGGTAACATTAATCGATAAATCAACTCCTCCCACCTTAGATGATACTACCGGCTTTATCTTTTGCCAAGTATCACCCATCATCTGCATCACTCCCATAATTTGAGTCGAGCCTGTATAATCAGGATCAGGTCCATGATAAGTATTTTTGTTTGTCCAATCGGCTTCAATTTTTTTCAGCCATGGCCCATATTCTTCTTGTAAAACTGCACGCACCATGGCTTTAGGAATACAAATAATTTGACTCACACTTTCAACTACCTCATCAAAATTTTTTCCTGGACGTACTGTCTGCAGAATTAAAGGTGTAGGCTTAGGCGGTTTGGTTGGTTTAATGGTATTAACTTGAGCAATAGAAGACGAAGTCGGCAAAACATTAGGTAAATCAACCTCGGTTGGATATATAATGTTAGTAGGAAAAACTAAAGTTAATGTAGGCAACGGAGTGAGAGAAGGAGTTGTTAATTGAGAATAATGGTTTTTTACTGGTGCAAGAGTAGGTGAAGGATTGATTAACTTAACAGTTTTGGTTGGACTAATTAATGCTAAAGATGAATTTTGTTGATAAACGGTTTTAATCTCTGTTTTAAGTGATTTATTAGTCTGAGAATTATTCTTACCAACAAAATTTAAGCTGGCTATTATCTGATCTTTTAAGGCTAATAATTTATTTTTATAAAAAAAAGGGCTTGTACCATCGCCTAGGCGATAAAGAAAGTAGGATAAAAAAAGGGCACCGCTTAAACTAAGAATAATCTTTAGTTTAAAAGATAACTTACTCCCTCCCATATTTTCCTGTTAATTGGGCCTGAGCAATAATTTTATTTTTAATCATTGCTTCTAAATCGCTTAATCTTGCTTGGGAATCAAGAATTATCTCGCTGTCTAAAGCATAAAGAATAAAACGATAGGTATGAGTTTCTTTCTCAGGAGGACAAGGTCCTTTATAACCTGATTTTTCAAAATCATTTACACCTTCCATTGCTCCCTGCGGCAAAAAACCTTCTGCTAATTCTTGATTAATAGGGTTAATATTCCAAACCAACCAATGAGCAAACCGTCCTGATGCTGCATCAGGATCATCAACAATGATGACTAAAGATTTAGTCTGAGCAGGAATATTGGCAAAACTTAACGGCGGATTGACATCATCACCACTACACGTATATTTAAGAGGAATCTTTTCTCCGTCGGCAAAAGCCGAACTAGTAAGCTTCATCTGTTTTTCAATAGGTACTGTTGGTTGGTTCACCACCGTTATAGTGGGAGTAATAATCTTTCCATCTAAACCAACAATTAACTCTTGAACTACCCGGGTTTTAACCGCAGTCGGCGAAGGCTCTTCCAATATTAATTTTTCCTCTTGATCTTGAGTAAAATCAACCTCGGACGCAGGTGAAGGAGTAATCTTCTTCGTTGCTTTTCTCACTGTTGGTGAAAGTTTTTTATTGACGGTAGTTTTTCGACTGCTTGATCCCATTAAAGCGCCTAATATTATAACCAACAAAAGCAGGAAAAAAACTGCTCCGCCAATAACAATTAAAATTACCGGCAGACGATTATTATTTTCTCCTTGATCTGTCTGTTGCGTAATATAATCTAGATTAACTTCCGGATCTATTTGCTCAACCGGAACTGTATTAGAAATTTTATCATCCATAGTTTGTATTATATTTTGATAATAACAGAATTAATAAAAACTAGCAGAGAAAAATATTTTAAACCTCCAGCTGAGAAAAAAGATAGGATCCAATAAATAAAACAACTAAGGTAATCGCTATTAGAACTATTAAATCAATACCCAACCCAAAGCGAGAGGAATTAATTAACGCCGCTCTTAAACCATCCACTCCATAAGTTAAGGGATTAAGGCGGGCAAGAAAATTAATAGTAGCAGGTAGGTCGTTTAAAGGAAATAAAGCTCCGGAGAGAAAAAAAAGGGGCATAATCAAAAAATTCATAATTAATTGAAAACCATGAAAATCCTCCATTGTCGAAGCAATCGCAGTACCTAAAGCTGTAAATAACAAAGCAATTAAAATCATCACCAAAAAAGAGATTGTAATGCCAATTAAATTAACAGGTCGGAAGCCAATGATTAAAGATAAAAGCAAGATAATTATGCCCTGAAATGTTGAGATGGTTGCACCACCCAAAGTTCTGCCTAACATAATATTAAAACGCGCCACCGGTGCTACTAAGGTTTCTTTCAAAAAACCAAATTGGCGATCCCAAATCATCTGAATTCCTGAAAAAACTGCGGTAAAAAGAATTCCTTGAGCAATAATACCTGGAGTGAGAAAGTCTATATAGTTACCCCCTCCGGCTTTTTTAAAAATTGGACCAAAACCAAACCCTAACGCCACTAAAAAAAGTAACGGTTGACCTAAGGAACCAATGGTTTGTGTACGAGAACGTAGATACCGTTTAATTTGACGCAACCATAAAACATAAATTGCCTGCATATTTTTATTTTCTTCTAAATAACTGATGACGCAAACGCATCCTATCTAAACTAGTAGCATTTTCTGATCTAATTTGATGGCCGGTTAAACTCAAAAAGGCTTCCTCAAGAGAAGAAGCTTTAGTGGCAATTTTTAATTCTGCTACTGTACCTTGAGCAATTATTTTTCCATAATCAATTATGGCTACCTTCTGTGCTATTTTCTCTGCTTCTTCAATGTAATGCGTGGTAAAAAAGATAGTAATCTTTTCTTTATAATTAAGATCTTTAATATATTTCCATAACTGATTACGGGTTTGAGGATCAAGCCCCAAACTCGGTTCGTCCAAAAAAAATATTTTAGGATGATGGAGTAAACCGCGCGCTATTTCTAATCGCCTTTTCATACCGCCAGAAAAATTTTTCACTAAATGATCTTTTTTATCCCAAAGATCAACAATCGCCAGTAATTCTTTAATCCGCTTCTGCCGTAAAGCTGAAGAAACATTATAAAGAATACCGTGAAAATCCATATTTTCATAAGCTGTTAATTCATCATCTAGACTTAAATCTTGAAAAACTATACCAAAAGATTGTCTTACTTCGTCTTGGTTTTTTACCGGATCAAACCCATTAATCTGCACCTCGCCACTCGTAGGATGTAAAAGTGTGGTAAGTATTTTAATGGTCGTAGATTTTCCTGCTCCGTTTGGTCCCAAAAAAGCAAAAATCTCACCCTGTCTTACTGCAAAAGAAACCCTATCTACTGCAACAAAATCATTAAATATTTTAGTAAGCTCCTTCACCTTAATAACTAATCTATCTTCCTGCATAAATTTTTATCTTAATCCTCTTATTTTTTAAATTCAAGACTAAATAATAATATTAAGCAGGATAAAAAACTTGGTCAAATCAACAAATTAGAATATTACTTTTTTCCAAAAGGTAGCACTAAGAAAAAACTTGAAATTATTTAGTAAATATATTATAATAGCTAAATATTAGTATTACTAATTAATTAGTAAATTATGTCACAAAACCTTGAAGAGCAAATTGTTTCTTACGTTTTCAACCTAGTCCGGATAGTGAGAAAACAGATTACTTCTAATCTGAATACACTTAATCTTACTATGCTCCAAATCGAAACTCTCTACTATCTTCTCCATGTAAAAAAACCTCCCACCATGGCTGAGATTGCTAAACAGCTTAAAATCAGCAAACCCACCGCTACTGTCCATCTTGATCGGTTAGTAAGTTTAGGTTTAGTTACGCGTCAAGTCCAAACAAGAGATAGAAGAATAGTTTTAATTAAACTTACTCCCAAAGGTAAAAAACTTCTGCTTCATAAATTAAAAACAAGAAAAAATCTTACTAAAAAATTATTAAATTGTCTCTCGATAGAAGACAAAGAAAAAATATTACAAATTTTTAAGCGCTTAATCGCCCATCTGGAAAATCAATAATATGAAAAAAAATAAACTAATACTCTTTTTTCTTGGCATCTTAGGGTGCAGTTTATTTGTCCTAACAGGTAGTTTTTTTAGGCAAAAAAGATTAAATTCTTCTCTCAATCCAACTACTGTTGCTTCAGCTGTGGTAAAAATTATTGATAATGAAATCTTGGCTGATGGCATGGTCCGTTCTAACAATGAAGTTAGTTTACATTTTCAGGTTGGAGGTAAAGTGGTTTATCTTCCAGTGAAAGAAGGCGATTATGTCAAACAAGGACAAATAATTGCTTCACTTGATAGCTACACCTTACAAAAACAACTACAGGCAGCTTTAAATAACTATCGTATTAACCGCCATTCCTTTGATCAAATTAATGAAAATGCTCAAGATAATGTCCTAAAAGCCCAACAAACCCTCCCCTATGATTATTTTAGTAAAGCAGGCATGGATCTTGCTAATAAAGAAAATGCCTATAATAATTTAGTTAAACGATTAATCGATCAATCACAAGCTAATCTTGATAACTCAGTCATTCAAGTTGAGATTGCCAATTATGCCTTAACTTATTCCAATTTAACCTCTCCATTTGATGGGGTAATTATTCATCAAGATATTACTACTCCTAATGTAATTATTTCTCCCCAACATACTTTTGTAATTATTGATCCTAAAGCGTTAATCGTAAAAGCCAATATTGCCGAAAGCGATATTGATTGTATTCAAGAAGGTGCACCGGTTACTATCCAATTAAATGGCTTAAGGGATAAAAAAATTACTGGCTTAGTCACTAAAATTTACCCTGATAAAGTAATTCTACCTACCGGAGAAAGTGTTTATCCGATAGATATAGCAAGTGAAGAATTAAATAAAATTGCCAAATATCGCCAAACCGCAACTGTGATGATTAAAAATAAATACCACCATTCAGTAATGCTTATTCCCTCCTGGTTGGTTTTATCTCAACAATATGTCTGGGTACTTGATCATAATCAACCAGTAATGAAAAAAGTAGCAGTCGGAGAGATAGTTGGCAACAATATTCAAGTAATTTCCGGTCTTAATCAAGATGATAAATTAATTACCGACCCTACTAAAGTGATTAGAGATAAATATCATTTATTATAAAAAAATAAAATTATGAAAAAAATATTAACTGTTTTAAAAAACAAAGTAGTTTTACAAACTTGCTTAAGTTTATTTGCCTTAACGCTTATAGTTGGAGGAGTAATTTTTTACTTTAAAAAGGAGGGTCGCATTTATATTGAAAATTGTCAGGTTAATGCTCCCTTTATTCCTCTTTCCTCTTCCCAAACCGGAAAACTTAAATCTATCCTAGTAGTAGAGGGGCAAAAAGTTAAAAAAGGTGATATTGTTGCTGTAATAGGGAATGATATTGTTAGAACCTATATTGATGGAATTGTGGTAGAAACTAATAAACAAATTGGAGCGCTTGTTTCACCTCAAGTCGCTTTAGTCAAAATTATCTCTCCTAATCAAATGCGAATTAATGGTGTTATTGATGAAAATAAAGGTTTAAGTAAAATTAAAGTAGGTCAACCTGCCGCTTTTACTATCGATGCTTTTCCTGGTAAAACTTATTGGGGATATGTGGATGAAATATCTCAATCTGCTAAACAAACCCAGCTCGTTTTTTCCATTTCCAGCGAACGACCGACTCAACAGTTTGATATTTTTATTCGTTTTGATACTAATAAATATCCGGAAATTAAAAACGGTATGTCAGCTAAAGCTTACGTCTATATCAAATAAACCCCTTATGAAAAAAGAAAAAATCCAAATAACCCAATGGTTGACTTTAATTACCGTAATGATCGCCAGCTTTTTAGGTAGACTTGACAGCACGATTGTTAATCTAGCTACTCCTAAAATCATTAAAGAATTTGGTATCACCGTTTCGCAAGCTAGCTGGATATCAACGGCTTATATTATTGCCAATGCTATTTTTGTTCCTATTTTTGGCAAATTAGGAGATTTAATCGGCCGCAAAATGCTTTATATCTTTGGCATTTTAGGCTTTACTCTTACCTCAATGCTCGCCGGTTTATCTTTTAATCTCCAATCTATGGTGTTGTTTCGTATCCTCCAAGGAATTACAGTCTCCATCGACTATCCCATTGCTTTATCAATTATTGCTCATACGTTTCAAAATAAAGAACAACGGGCTCAGGCTATGGGCCTTTGGTCAGCAATCTTTGCGGTATCAGCTGTCTTTGGACCATTAATCGGAGGACCACTGATTGATAATTTCTCCTGGCGGTGGGTGTTTTATATTAATCTGCCCTTGGGATTAATTGGTACTTACATGGCAATAAAATTTATTGAGGAACCGGTCAAGGAAATTAAAGGGTTGAAAAATTTTGATCTTTTTGGAGCGCTGCTTTTGGGTATTAGCCTAGGAACTTTGGTACTAGTACTTGATCAAGGACAAAGCTGGGGCTGGTTTAGTCAAAAAAGTATTATTTGTTATTTAATTACAATAATAACAGGAATTTATTTTGTTTTAGTAGAAAATAAAGCAGAAGAACCAGTAGTTGATCTCAAGTTTTTTAAAATTCCTGCTTTTTCCGCAGCAATTATCACCTCATTTATCTCCTTTATGGGGTTAATGGGGGGAATGTTTATTTTACCTGTTTTTATTCAAAATTATTTAGGCTACTCTGTGACAAAAACAGGTTTATTATTTATTCCTATGGCTGTTGGCATGATGCTAGCTGCACCGCTAGGTGGAAAATTATCGGCTAAAATTGAGGCGCGGTTTTTAACGGCTTTTGGTATGCTTTGGGGAGCTATAGTGATGTATTCAATGTCCGCGATCGATATTAAATGGACTGGTACCACTTTAGCAATAAGAATGGCCCTTTTGGCCGCCGGCATCGGTCTGGGATTATCTCCTCTTACTAATGCCGCCACCTCAACCATTCCTATTAAAGAGGTGGGGATTGCTTCATCTGTTTTGGCTTTAGCGCGCAATATTGCTGGTGCTTTTGGTATTGCTATCTTTGCCACTATTCTTTCCAATACTACTACTTCGCTTCTTTTAGATCTCCAAAAACATTCTGTTATTAATCTAACTAACCCTCAATATCTAAAAATAATTAGTGGTTTAATGATGACTAAAGCCAATATTCTCTCTTTTGCTATTGTTTTTAAAACTGTCAGTCTAATAATGATTTTAGGGGCGGCTACCGCTATTTTAGTTAAGGAGAAAAAAAGAGTGCCGCAGGAAAAAATCAACCACACAGCAGAAATAGAAATCGGCTTCTAAACTCTCAGCCAATCTTAAGTTAACAAGCTATAATAAAAGCATTATGAGAGTCTTAGTGATTGAAGACGAACATAAGATTGCCAATTCCATCAAAAAAGGTTTAGAGCAAGAAAAGTACGCCGTGGATGTAGTTTATGATGGAGTGGCTGGTTTTGATATGGCTTATAGCGAAGATTATGATGTTATTATTCTTGATTTAATGTTGCCGCAAATGAACGGGATAGAAATCTGTCAAAAACTACGGCAGAAAAATATTCAAACTCCAATTCTTATTCTCACCGCTAAAGGTCAGGTAGAAGACATAGTGGAAGGATTAAATGCTCAGGCGGATGATTATTTAGTCAAACCTTTTGCTTTTGCGGAACTGTTGGCACGAATAAGAGCTTTAACTAGACGCCCAAAGAAAGGTCTAAATGTAGTTCTAACAGTCGCCGATCTTAGTTTAAATACCATTACTTACGAAGTAAAACGCTCTAATAAATTAATCCAGCTTTCTAAAAAAGAATTTGCTCTGCTGGAATATTTAATGCGCCACCCCAATATAATTCTTACAAAAGACCAAATCATTAATAATGTTTGGAACTATGAAGCTGATATTCTTCCCAATACAGTTGAGGTTTACATCGGCTATTTAAGAAATAAAATTGATAAACCTTTTAAAAAGCAACCTCCCCTAATACATACTATTAGAGGTTTTGGCTATAAATTAGGCATTTTACAATAATGTTTTCCTCTGCTCGCATTAAACTCACCCTCTGGTACCTTATTATTATACTCATCATTAGTGGTATTTTTAGTTTTGCAATCTACAAAGTATTGATCTTTGAAATTGAAAAAGGATTAAAACAACAAGCAAGAAGAAATATTATTCGCTACCGGATAGAAAAAAAATTACCTCCAAATAATCCTCCCAGCGATCTTGATTTATTATTTTTTGAACTTAAAGGAGAGGACAAAGTAATTTTTGAGGAAGCCAAAAAACGGATTATTACTGATTTGACGCTAATTAATTTAGGTATTTTAATCATCGCCGGCGGACTAGGTTATTTCCTAGCTGGGAAAACTTTAAAGCCGATTGAGATTATGGTTGAAGAGCAAAAATGCTTTATTACCGATGCTTCCCATGAATTACGCACTCCTTTAACAGCAATCAAAACCGAAAACGAAGTGGCTTTAAGAGATAAAAAATTTACTCTTCCTCAAGCGATCAATTTAATAAAAAGTAATTTAGAAGAAATTAATAAAATGCAGTCATTAACCAACTATCTTTTAAGTTTAGATAAATATCAAAGTAACTATCAAAGAAATCTTCAGCCTTTATCAGCTCAAGACATAGT
>CAZYRU010000021.1:0-11539 GCA_964649995.1 uncultured Gammaproteobacteria bacterium | reverse complement strand
ATTATTTATTATTTAATTACTTTAAAAATAAAAAATTATTAATTTAATTTTTAACTTATGAAAATTAAGTCACTAGTGGCGCAGGAAATTTTAGATAGCCGCGGCAATCCTACCCTTGAGTGTGTAACAACTTTAGAAGATGGCTCACAAGGTTGGGCGGCCATCCCTTCAGGTGCTTCCACCGGTAAATATGAAGCCGTAGAATTACGCGATGGTGATTTAACTAGATATCAAGGTAAAGGAGTTCTTAAAGCAGTAAATAATATTAATGACAAAATCCAAAAAGCTGTTGTCGGAACAGAGGCTGAAAATCAGGAAAAACTGGATCAAATAATGATCGAGCTTGATGGAACAGAAAATAAAGCTAATTTAGGCGCCAATGCTATTTTAGCTGTATCTTTAAGTGCCGCCCGCGCCCAGGCAGTTTGTGAAAAAAAACCTCTTTACCAATATCTCACTAAATTTAATCCTGATCATCAAGGTATTTTTACTATGCCTATTCCGGAGATGAATGTAATTAATGGTGGTAAACATGCCAACTGGGCAACTGATATTCAAGAATATATGCTTTTTCCTATTGGCGCTTCCTCAATAGTTGAAGCAATTAGAATGAATGTTGAGGTATATTCTCAATTAAAAAAAATTATTAAACAAAAAGGTTACGCCACCACTATTGGTGATGAAGGTGGTTTTGCTCCTTTGGCAACTACCAATAATGAAGAACCATTTCAATTAATGAGCGAGGCGATAGATAAAGCTCATTACCAATTGGGAAAAGATATTTGTTTTGGGATTGATCCTGCCGCTTCAGAATTTTTTCAAGAAAATACAGGATGCTATTTACTTAAAAAAGAGGGGGAAACAATGACCAGTGACCAATTGGCAAATTTCTTCCGCAATCTTGCTAAAAAATACCCCATTATTTCAATGGAAGATATTTTTGCCCAAGACGATTGGGAAGGATTTAGAAACTTTACTCATAATGATCAGGGGAAAACTCAAATTGTCGGTGATGATATTTATGTTACTAATGAAACAAGATTGATGCGAGGAATTAAAGAAAAAACTACCAACTCAATTTTAATTAAATTAAATCAAATCGGCACTCTAACCGAAACAGTTAAAACTATTCTCCTGGCTCGCAGTCATGGTATGACTACTATAGTTTCTCATCGTTCAGGAGAAACAGAGGATACTTTTATTGCTGATTTTGCCGTAGCAATGGGAACAGGACAGATTAAAACCGGTGCTCCTGCGCGAGGAGAAAGAATTGCTAAATACAATCGGCTGATGCGGATTGAACGCGAACTGGCAGAAAAAGCAGTTTATGCCAAATTTCCATTTATAATAGCAAACAATAAATAATGCAACCAAAAATGAAGCAGGTTATTTTAATTATCTGTGATGGTTGGGGATATCGTCAAGAACAAAAAAATAATGCTATTGCAATGGCTAAAAAACCCAATTATGATCGGCTGTGGAATCAATATCCACACGCTATTTTAAAAGCTAGTGGAGAAGCAATCGGTTTACCACCAGGCCAAATGGGCACCTCAGAAGCCAATCATTTAATTATCGGTTCAGGCAGAATTGTCTACCAAAATCTCCTGCGCATCAATCAGGCTATTGCTAATAACACTCTTGCCAATAATCCTACTTTACTTCAGACATTTGCCCATGTAAAAAAAAATCACAGCTGTCTACATTTAATTGGTATGGTTAGCCCTGGAGGTGTTCATAATCATGTTGATCACCTTAAAGCCATAATCAAATACGCCAAAGATACTGATCTTAAGCAAGTATATCTTCATCTCTTAACCGATGGCCGCGATACTCCTCCTCAAACAGCATTAAATTATCTTAAAAGTCTAAACAATTTTTTAACCAAAGAAAATTTTGGCATAATCGCCTCAATTGGCGGACGCTACTATGGTATGGATCGGGATAATAATTGGGACCGCACGGGTCAATATTTTAATACGCTAGTCAAAGGAGAAGGGAAGAGGTTTAATGATTTTTTTCAATTAATCAGTAGTGCTTATGCGCAAAATATCACCGATGAATTCATTCCTCCGGCGCTGATTAGGGATCAAAATAACCAAATTCATCTAATTAAACCTAATGATGCAGTAATCTTTACTAACTTTCGTTCTGATCGTGCCAAACAATTAACACGTCTTTTTTTACAAGCAAAAATCCCTAATCTGCTATTTGTGACCATGACCAAATATGCAGACGATATTAACTGTCCGGTACTTTTTCCTCCTCTAATCATAAATAATACTCTTTCAGAAGTTCTAAGCCAGCATAACCTGCGCCAGCTAAGAGTAACAGAAACAGAAAAATTTACCCATCTCACCTTCTTTTTTAATGCCCAGCGCTATGCTCCTGATCCACTGGAAGATCGAATTATGATCGAAAGCAATAAGGATATAAAAACTCATGATCAAAAACCAGAAATGAAGGCGTTGGAAATCGCCGCTGAAGTAGTGAAGGCTATTAATGAGCAAAAATATAATTTTATCTGCTGTAATTTAGTCAATGCTGATATGGTCGGCCATTCCGGCAATATTCCTGCTATTATTAAAGCAATTGAAACAATTGACCTAGCTCTAGGTAAGATTGTAACCGCTGCCACCCTAAAAAAATCAGTGGTAATTATCACCGCCGATCATGGCAATGCCGAAGAAACTATTGATGAATTAACTGGTCAACCAAAAACCTCCCATACTCTCAATCCTGTCCCTTTTATTTTGATTTCTGAACGATACAAAAAATTAACTAAAACCGAGGGATATCTTAGTGATATTGCTCCCACTATTCTTAAAAGTTTTAATCTGCCACTACCAGCTGAAATGACGGGTACAAGCTTAATTTAATCTTTTTTATGCTAAAATTAGCTTTATGAAGATTTATAATACTCTGACTCGCAAACTGGAAAATTTTAAAACCATTGAGCCTGAATATGTCCGTTTTTATCACTGCGGTCCTACAGTTTATTGGACTCAACACATTGGCAACTTAAGAGGAATGACAATGGCCGACCTTATCCGCCGTACACTAATTTATTTAGGTTATAGAATTAAGTTTGTCCGCAACTATACTGATGTCGGTCACTTAACTAGTGATGCTGATACTGGGGAAGACAAAATGGAAAAAGGAGTAAAGCGGGAAGGGTTATCACCTCAGGCAATTGCCGAAAAATATATCAACATCTTTGAAGATGACTGCCGAAAACTTAATATTTTAAAACCGGATTTAACACCCCGCGCCAGTGAGTATATTGCCAGTATTATTGACTTTATCCAGATTCTTCTTGATAAAGGCTATGCCTATCAAACTCAACAAGCAATCTATTATGATGTATCTAAATTCAAAAACTATAACCAATTAAACCGCCAAAAAATTGATTATAATCAACAAGGACGAGGAAAAGGGGAGGTTTTTGACCTGCAAAAAAAACATTTTATTGACTTTGCTTTATGGTTTTTTAAAACCGGCGTGCACAAAAATGCTCTTCAAACTTGGGATTCACCCTGGGGTAGAGGTTTTCCCGGCTGGCATATTGAATGCAGTGTGATGGCAAAAGAATTATTGGGAAAAACATTAGATATTCATATGGGAGGAATTGAACATATCGCCATTCATCATACTAATGAGATTGCTCAAAGTGAAGCGGCCAATGGAGTAAGGTTCGTTAATTATTGGCTACATAATGAACATCTAAAAGTAAACTCAAAAAAAATGGCTAAATCCGATACGACAGGAATTGTTTTAGACCAGGTGATTAATCAAGGATTTAGCCCGCTAGATCTACGGTATTTCTTCCTCACCTCCCATTATCGTTCACAACAAAACTTTACTTGGGAAGCGTTAGATAATGCTAAAAAAGCCCGCCTTAATCTTAATAACAAAATTAAAGAACTATTAAATTCCTCCACTAAAAAAGGTTTGGTAAATGAAGAATATAAAAATAGATTTATCGCCGCCATCAGTTTTGATTTTAATATTCCTCAAGCGTTAGCTGTCGCCTGGGAAAGTCTAAAAAGCAGCCTAAGCGCAGATGATAAACTCGCCACCATCATTAATTTTGATAAAATTTTGGGATTAAATTTTGATCAACTCCAGTTAGATTTTATTCCGAATCAAATTCATGCTCTAGCGCAAAAAAGATTAACTGCCAAAATGAAAAAAGATTTTCCCACTGCTGATAAAATTAGACAAGAGATAGTTAAACAGGGTTATCTAATTGAAGATACCCCCGATGGCTATACTCTTAAAAAGAGTAGCAGTTGAATTTTTTTATGGCTTATCAACCAAACTTAATTAAAAAATTATTTCATTACTCCCGACGTAAACTAGCTCAATTTTGGCTTAGCCGCCAACCAGGTTTAACCATTGCCATTACCGGCAGTCAAGGAAAAACTAATACTACCTATATTCTTTCGTGTCTCTTAAACCATTTTGGGAAAACTCTCGTTACCGATCGCAACTTAGACACTATCTACAATGTCCCAATTACCGCCCTGAAAGCCAATCCATCTTATCAGTATCTACTTTTTGAGCTGGGAGTTGATCATATAAATGAGATGAATTTACATCTTGAGATTGTTAAGCCGCAGATTGCTATTATTACCGGTATCTCACCGGTCCATACCGATCAAGAACATTTCGGCTCTTTGGAAAATTTAATTAAAGAAAAAAGGAAACTAATCGAAGCCTTACCCAAAAAAGGTTATGCAATTTTAAATTATGACAATCCGCATGTAAAGAAGATGGCAAAATTTACTCAAGCTAAAGTAATATTTTATGGTCTTAATCAAAATGCCCATTATTCCGCTTCCAATATTAAAATTACCTTATCTGGTACTCAGTTTATTCTTGAAAAAAAGAGTATTACTACTAAGCTTATTGGTGCACAACAAGTTTATAATCTTTTAGCTGCCTATGCTGTAGCAAAAATCATTAACCCAAAAATTAATGCCGAACTTTTTAGTAAAATTATTGCTCCAATTAAACCTTTAACCGGAAGAATGAGTCTGGAAAAAGGACCTTTGGGTACAATTCTACTTAATGATTCCCTCCGCGCCAATCCTGCTTCCACTCGGTTTGGTTTGGAAACCTTAAGTAATATCTATTACCCTCAAGGAAAAAAAATAGCAATCTTGGCCGAAATGGGAGAGCTCCAACATCCTGAAGCGGAACATAGTAAAATTGGAATATTAATTAATCAACTACAAATTGATACCGTAATTTGTATCGGACCATTACAAAAATTTACTTATCAAAAAATAAAAACTAATCCTCATTTGAATGCTTATTATACTTCCAATGTCTTTGCCGCGGCAGATATTCTGAAACAAATTCTACATAAAAATGATTTGCTTTATTTAAAAGGCTCTTTGCTTAGACATGTAGAACGGGTTCTGCTTCTTCTTGAAGGAAAAACTGTTAACTGTCAAAAAATTGTCTGTGATAAATATAATCTCTGCCCTAACTGTCCTGAACTTATTTAATAATTAATACCTTTTCTCTATCAAAAAAACAATAGATTCCTGATCGAATCGGGGATAAGACAAATACCTTAGATTCCAGCTCTTCTTTATTCACGCTAAGTAACAAATGGCGTCAAACCCTCGTTGATTCCCGAAGTTTGCACTATAAGAAATAATAAGGAACAGCGAAGAAAGCGTTAAAAATAATACGCTTGATGGTACAACAGAATTTTTTTATAGTTACCCCCTATTATTCTTGATTTTAAAATCATCTTATATCATAATAAACTTAATGAAACGTTCAATTGGGATTATTTATATTCTTTTATTGCTTATATTACCTCCCCAAAGTTTGGCTTATGAAGAAAAGTTAGCACAATTCTCACAAAGATGGATCTGTGTTAAAGGAGAAAACGAAAAATATACCTTTAAATGGAATGCTATTCCCGAAATTACCTATGAACTTAAAGGATCAGGATTTCCCAATGGTTATACGGCTTATTTAATTGGCTGCACTCAAACTGACCATGACGCCTTATGTACCAGCGGCGAAAAAACCGTTGATCAACTCATTTTTAATGCTGACAATACCTCGCTCCCTATTACTTTCTCCGGCGGAAGTAAAAAAATAATCAGTTATGGCAGTATTACTTCCACCGCTTATATTAAAGCCACTATAGCCAATAGCGGCCGAATTACTTTTTATGGAGTAATTATTGATTCTTCACTAAACGAAAATGATCCTGATAAACAAAAAGGGTTGCAGCAAACCTCAATTGATTATTTAATTCAAGGCGACAGTGATCAATCAAACTGTGTAAATATCTCCTGGCTGATTGAACCTTCACCCACTCCCACTCCTACTCCGACTCCAACTCTTACACCCTCTCCCACATTAACTCCCGCTCCGACCTCAACTCCTGCTCCTGCTGTAAATACATCAGGTGGAAGAAGATCTTGGAATGAGATGAGAAACAGTAGAGATCCTTTTGGCGTAATTTTTGATGCGCGTTCTCTTGAACCTTTATCTAATGTGAAAGTCACCATCTATGATCAGAATAAAAAAATACTCCAAATAATGGGGCTGACTAATCCGCAAACCACCAAAGAAGATGGATTATTTAACTTTCTTGTTCCGGAAGGCTTCTATTATTTAGATGTAACACCATTACCAAAAGGCTACTCTTGGGCCCAAATTTCACAAATGCATCCTAATTACAAATATATCTACTATAAAGCTAATGGCGAAAGTTCAATTTATCAACCTGGTGAAATTATCGCGGAAATTATTGATACCAATGAAGAAAAACAACAAGGATACGCTAATCCGGAAAGAAGAGATATTCCTCTTGATCCAGGCGCAAACCCACCATCTAAAACCCTGCCCAAAATTATGCTTTATAGTACGAGTCGTTATGGTAGTAATATGTTATTTCAAGGACGAGTTTCACATCCGTTTACCAAAATTATTCTTCAGCAAAACGGTAAAACTTTAGAGAGCCAATACTCTGATCGGATGGGATTTTTTGCGGTCTTAGTTAAAAATAAGCTAATTCAAGCCGATCAAAAACTTGAGATTTTATTGGAAAAAACCGATCTGTTGGGCAATTCAATTACTTCCACAGTTAAATCCAATCTTTCTTTAGAACCGATTCTTAATCGAGTAGAAGGCTTTGCTTATAGTAAAACCAATAATGTTTTAGCTAATGCTAATGTTAACATCCGACTCAATATGTCGCAAAAGCCTTATTATCAGACGAAAACCAATGCTCAAGGCTATTTTACAGTGGAGAAAAAAAATCTGCCAGCACTAAGTTATAGTATTGATATTATTCCTACTACCGGGACCGCAAATAGCCTAAAGACCAATATGATTAGTTATCATCCCAGCGAATTTGTGAAAAAAAATCTTCACTATCTTACCCAAAATCAGATTAATCTAGTTACCGGCGAAAAAACCAATGCAAAAATCAAATCTAATTTAACTCCTACCCGTCTTGCGCAAACATCTAATCATAATACTGCTTCTCGATCAACCACCAATGATACCTCTAACTTCTCTGCCAATCTGGGTAATAATTTTAGCGGCAACCTTAACTCTAGCAATCAACCTAATCCCAAAAACTCTTTATCCCATCCAAACTCAGGTTTTGTAGTTATAATTATTACAATCCTATTGCTTGTTATTACTGCGGCCATCATAATTTGGTTCTTTATTCTTCATAAAAAAAATGAAGGACAATTTTTAAATTAAATAAAGCTTATAGTACTTAGTTCTTGACATTTATTTTTTTTATTGATTATAATTATCTAAAATAAAATGAAGAATAAAGTTTTATTCCAAAGTATCTTTACCCAAATTATTATTCTCCGCAAAAGGAGGGTAGGGTAATTGATGTAAATAATAAAACTTTATAAAATTACCCGCCCAAAAAAGGCGGGTTTTTTAGTTTTAAGAAAAAATTATGATCTTAAATTTATTAATTCTTATTGCTTTTTTGATTTTTATTGTCCAGCCATTTAAGGCGGGAGAGTAGATTAACACTAATATTTTATAACCCGCCTGAAAAAAGGCGGGTTTTTTAATAAATCTTAATATGACTGAAAAGGCATTTAGACCATTGGCCGAAAGTTTTTATCAGGCTAGAGAAAAAGGCGGACAGATCTTAAAAGAAGGGATTTACGCTCCTGAAAAAAAAGCATATGTCCGTTATATTCTCGCCGGTCAACTGCCGGCAGTAGAGCAATATCAAGCTGATCTGCACGCTGGTATATTAATCAGCGATATAATTGTTAATCGCTTCACCCGTAATGCTTTAGTTAATCCTCAAATCCGCGCACAGATCATTGAACCCTATTATCCTAAAAATGCCCTTGACTATGCCCTAAAATATATTGATTTTCACGGACTAGCGCCGCAAACACCCCCTCTTAGCCGTACTGATATGCTCTTAACAACCCAAGGACTAAAAGCAATCGAAATTAATCCAGATGCACCTGAAGGTTATGCTCTTTCTCAAGCCGGAGAGTACTTAATGGAAAAATTTAGTACTGGTGAACACTCCTGTTTATATCAATTTTTCCATTTTGCCCAAAAAAAATTTTTAAATCAAATCGGAAAAGAAAAGGGGGAAGTAAAAGCTCTAATTCCTTATTGGGCAAAAGGCAGTCTTACTCCAATTGATGCCCAAGCAATGAGTGATGATTTAAGATCAAATGGCTATGATGTTGAAGCAGTAGCTCTTGAAGAACTACAAGAAAAAGATGCAACTAAATTTAACTGCGTATTAAGAATCTTTAGTACTGCTACCACCACCTGGGAAAAAAATAAAAATCTGCCTTTTTTTCAAGAAGAAGAATTCCTTAAACTACCTCAATATCCCGCTCCCTGGACAGATATTGCTGGTTTAAAACACTGGCTGGCAATACTATATCAATCTCTTATGGATCCTTTAAAACAAAAACAACTGTTGTTATCTGCGGCTAACCTTCAACTCTTAAATAAAGTTTTATTGCCTACTTTTAGCCCTATTCACTATTCACCCCAACAACTACTGGAAATTTATTATCATGACAAAAATCGTTGGGTAGCCAAACAAATTAACTCCAGTCATGGCGAAGGTTTTAGAGATAAACCGGAGTCAATTGAACAAGCCCTAATAAGCGGTAATTTTATTCTTCAGGAAAAAGCTGACTGTTTGCGCGTTAATCATTTAATTGTCCTTAATCCTGATGTCAGCATCAGTGAACAGGAAAATTGGCTGGTAGATATGGACCCAATGGGTTATGTTAATCACAGCATTATTGCTTGTGTAAGAGCGTGTTTTGATCATCCGATGAATGTCGCCGGCGAAAATGGGGGAGGATTTTATAATCCTTTATATTTTTCAACTTAAGTTTTTATTATGATAATTGGCATTCCTAAAGAAACAAAACTGGGTGAAACCCGGGTAGCCTTAGTACCCAAAGCAGTCAAAAAATTAGTGCAAAAAAAACATCTGGTTTTGGTAGAAAAATCCGCCGGAGAAAAAAGTGGTTTTACTGATCAAGATTATCAGCGCGCCGGAGCAAAAATAGTCAAAACAGAAGAGGTTTACCGGGCAAAGATGATTGTTCGAGTCAAAAGACCACAAATTAAAACCCTAAAAACCGGCCAAATTCTGCTGGGATACCTTCATGTAGAAAAAAATGAAAATCCACCGTTAATGAAAGCATTGTTGAAAAAAAAGATTACTGCTTATGGCTATCATCTTTTTAAAGATAAAAACCAAAGACGTTTAATCAACTTAGGTTATGAAGCAGGATTAGTAGGAGCATATGAAAGCTTACGTTTCTACGGAAAAATTCAACAACGTGCTGGCTTTAAAAATGATTTAACCACCCTACCATCTGCTTGGCAATGCCAATCCAGCCAACGCATTATTAACGCCATTAATCTCAAAATTAAAATACCATTAACGCGTAAACCAAATATTTATATCTTAGGCAACGGCCTCGTCGCAAAAGGCTGCCGAACAGTATTTAATCAAATTGCTCTTCCATATTTTTCTCTCTCACGAGAAGAAACTAAAAATATGACCATTTATTTAGATAAGATTGATATTCTAATTAATGCCGTTTCTTATCTCCCTTCAGAACCCCATATTATTACCCGTTTTATGCTTAAAAAAATGAAATCAACGGCCTTAATTGTTGATATTTCCTGTGACCAAAACGGAGCTATTCAAACGTGTAAAGAAACAAGTTGGGCTAATCCTGTTTATCAAGTTGAGGGTATTTATCATTTTTGTGTTGGCAACCTGCCCGCTGCCATTGGTGCTGAAGCCTCTACCCATCTAAGTCAAATGGTCTATCCTTTTGTTGCAAGCATTGCCGCCGGAGAAAAATTAAGAAACGGCCTAATTACCAGCAATGGTCAATTGATTTATCAATTATAAATTAATCTAAATAGTTCTATGGCTTTACCTTTTATCGCTATTACAGCCGCTACCCATAAAGAAGCATTTTATCAATTAGGTAAAAAATTGCGTGCTAAAATACTCAGGCGCAACAATATCCGCCGGCAAATTTTGGGGGCAAAATATACATATTTATGTCGGGTGGCCACTGCTTGGTACCGGCTAGTGGAAAAAACTTATCCTCTTTATTTTCAAGAACTGAAAAGTTTAGCTCAAGGAGCCAATTGTCCAACTAAAGAAATTCTTTTAGCCAACTGTTCTGATATCTTTGATACCAAAATCACCAATCACTGCAGTTCAGTAGTAGTTAAAATAGGCCAACATTATTATTTAGCACACAATGAAGACGAAAGTTCTCCCGATTATCAACATGATGCTTATCGCTATTATCTAAAAATTAAAGAGGATCAATCCTGTTATCAGGGACTGGGGATGTGTCGCTCTTTAATCGGTGCCTCAGTTAGTATTAGTAATCATCTAGTTCAATTTGTTAATACTCTTACTCCCACTCAAGTTACTGCCGGTATCCCAAGAAATATCATCAGTCGCTTAATCCTTGACTGCCAAACCCCAAGCGAGGTAAAACAACAATTAATCTCTCTGAAACGGGCATCTTCTTACCATCATACGTTATTTTTTTATCGCCTAAATAAAAAGTATTCTTTGGAATATGCCCAAAACCAACTCTGTCTTCGCTTAATCAAAAATAATTTCTTTCATACTAATCATTTTATTACCTATCTTAAAAAAAAGAATAATTATGCCTCACCATCTTCTCTTATTAGATACGCAATGATCAAAAAAAATATTAATACCATTAAGCGCCTTGATGATCTAAAAAAATTAATGGCCAACTCAGAAAAAGCACCTAATGGCATCTCTCGTCCACAAACCATCTATTCGGTAATTATTAAAGACAATTTAAAAAATAATTTGCTTTCTCCACGCCGACCTGTTAAAATAGAGGATTATGAAAAATGGACGCTTAAATAACAATTATTATTTTTTCTTTATTCTCGCTAAACGGCGGGAATCTGTTTAAATAAGTTAATTTTTAACAATCTACCCTCCTCACCGGCGGGTTTT
>CAZYRU010000020.1:0-11811 GCA_964649995.1 uncultured Gammaproteobacteria bacterium | reverse complement strand
ATTTAAGGTATTTCTTAGAATTGATTTTACTGTATCTTTATCTACTATAAATCCGTGCTTTTTCATTTTGTTTACTAAACTGAAACTTAAAGTCGGTTGCTTTAAGCCATAATTTATCTTCCAAGGAATAATATCAGTAATTAATATAGGCCAAATAAAATAACCATTTTTTTGCAAAATTCTATAAATCTCACTTAAAAAGTGATCAACATCTCTAATATATCTATTAGCAGAAGATGTAACCACAGCAGAAAAACTATTATTTTCAAAGGGAAGTTTGGTATTCAAATCTAGTTGTAAAGAAAATATTTTTAAACTTTGTCGTTTTGCCTCAGTTTGAAGTTTGTTAATCATATTGTAAGAGATATCGGCGGCGTAAACATGATAGCCTCTTTTGGCTAATTCAAGGGACAAAACTCCTGTGCCTGCAGCCAAATCAAGTATTACGCCTTTTTTTACTATAAGTTTTTCTAATAACTTACCTAAATCTTGTGCCAGCTTACTTCTGCCTAGATATTTATCTACTACCCAATCATAAGCCTCAGGATCATTATATTTTCCCTTCTTGCGTAATAAATCCACTATGACCTTAATAACTCTAGGCAATGATATTATTTTTTTATCCATAAAGACATGGCAATCTATGTAAATGATTACATCTTGATCAAGGCAAAAATAAAGATTATTTTATCTGTATTTACCCAACATGCTACTAAACAAAATTTTCGCTGTAAAAATATAAGAATGAAAAGGACAGATTATAAATAATCTTACTTTTCTTCTATTATTATTGATTCTATTTTTACCGGATTTAAAGGTTTTGCTTTTTCTCCTTGTGAATTATAGGTAGTAGGCGCCTGAGCTATTTTATCCACTACCTCTAAACCTGAAATTACCTGACCAAAAATAACATAATTTTTAGGTAAAGGCACATCTTGATGCATAATAAAAAATTGACTACCGTTGGTATTAGGGCCAGCATTAGCCATTGCTACTGTACCGCGCGTGTATTCTCCGTTAAATTGTTCATAGGCTAAATAATAACCCGGACCGCCACTACCATCGCCATTAGGATCACCGCCTTGAATCATAAAATCTTTAATGACGCGATGAAAAATCGTTTGGTTATAAAAATTTCTTCTTGCTAAATAAACAAAGTTATTGACAGTAAGGGGAGTTTTATCAGCAAAAAGGGCAATTTTTATCTCTCCTGCAGTGGTAATTAACAAAGCTGAATATTTTTTTTGCGGATTAATCTGCATCTTCGGCGGGAACAGATTAGGTAAAGGAGTAGGCGTTAGAGAAGAGTATAAAGATAAATTTTGCGAGGTAAATTTAATTAAAATCAAAACTAAAATAAAAATTATTAACCCAGCTGTAAAATAAAGCATCAAATTTTTCATCAGTATAAATTCTATTTCATTATAACCGTAATCTCACCTTTATAATTTTTTTTCTGCATTGTTTTTAAATCGCCTCTTAATATTTCTTCAAATTTTTTAGTCATTTCCCGCGCCAAAGAAACTTGAACATCAGGCCAAAGCTCCGCTATTATTTCCAAAGTTTTCTTAATTCTTTTTGGACTCTCATAAAATCCAAAAATCATCTCTTGATCAAGTTGTTTAATCTTTTGCATTAATTTAATTTGAGAAATAAGTTGAGAATGTTTTTTGGGTAAAAACCCAAAAAAAGCAAAATGTTTGATATTAAAACCACTATATACCAATGCAGTAGCAAAAGCCGAACCAGAAGGAATCACTGTAAAAGGAAAATTTTTTTTAATACAGGTGGTAACTAATAAGTTGCCAGGATCACAAATAACAGGCATACCGGATTCTGAAATTAATACTACCTCTAAATTTTCCTTAAGGTAGTTGATTATTTTCGGTAGCAATTCAAATTCTTTTTCTTTATAATAAGGAAACAGTCTTTGATTTTGGTTGAAGGACACAGTAAAACGTTTTTTAATTCCAGCTATAAGAATCTGGGCTGAACGCGTATCTTCAGCTAAGATCAAATCAGCTTGAGCAATTGTTCGGGCTTGTCTTAATGATAAATCATCAAGATTTCCCAACGGTGTTCCTACTAAATAAAGCATAAAAATAATTATAACAATTATTAATTTAATAAATCTTATAAGGAAAATAATATGGATTTAATGACAATATTACCAACCATTGGTTATTTGGGAATTTTTGCCATCATTTTTGCCGAATCCGGCTTATTAATCGGTTTCTTTCTTCCAGGTGATAGTCTGCTTTTTACCGCAGGGTTTTTGGCTTCACAAGGTTTTTTTAATATTGTTATATTAGCTCTACTTTCATTTATAGCCGCAGTCGCCGGCGATAGCGTTGGGTATTGGTTTGGCCATAAAGTTGGCCGTCGTCTTTTTCATAAAAAAGATTCCTTTTTTTTTCATAAAGAAAATTTAATTAAGGCAGAAAAATTTTACGAAAAATATGGTAAAAAAACTATTATTTTAGCGCGTTTTCTACCTGTAGTAAGAACTTTTGCTCCAATTGTGGCTGGCATTGGGACAATGCATTACCAAACTTTTATTTCCTATAACATCATAGGCGGAGCAATATGGGGAATAGGAATGCCGGTAGCGGGTTATTTTTTAGGCCGCAGTATACCTAATGTTGATAAGTATTTATTACCAATTATTCTATTAATAGTCATTATCTCTGTAGCGCCAACTTTTCTACATTTAATTCAGGAGTACCTCAAGAAAAAAACACCAACTAAAAGCCAGTAGAGGACGAGAGTAAAAATTGCTATAATAATAGGTTATGTTTGTTTTAAAGTCACAATTTACTCCTACTGGTGATCAACCTCAGGCAATAGAGCAATTAATTAGCGGGATCAAACAAGGCTTAAAAAATCAAGTCTTACTTGGTGTCACCGGTTCAGGCAAAACTTTTACTATGGCTAATATGATTTATAAACTACAAATGCCGGCGCTGATTATTTCGCATAATAAAACTTTAGCCGGTCAGCTTTATCAAGAAATGCGGGAGTTTTTTCCCAAAAATGCAGTTTCCTACTTTATTTCTTATTATGATTTTTATCAACCCGAAGCTTATATTCCTCATACAGATACCTATATTGAAAAAGAGGCACAGATTAATCAGTTGATTGATAAACTGCGCCTTCAATCAACTACCAATATTTTAACACGCCAAGATGTAATTGTAGTAGCCTCTGTTTCTTGTATTTATAATATTGGCTCTCCGCAAGAATATCAAAATGCCGTTTTAATTCTAAATAAAAAACAACCAATTAAATTTCAGTCACTACTGCATGATTTAGGCAAACTCCAGTATGAAAGGTCGGATTTTGAATTTAGACGGGGAAGTTTTAGAATTCGGGGAGAGTATTTAGATATCTATCCTGCCTATGAGGATGTAGGAATAAGAATGAGCATAAAAAACAATTTAATTACTGATCTTTATCGTTTTAATCAGCTCACTGGTAAAAAAATTGATGCATTAAATGAGGTTTATATTTATCCGGCTAAACATTTTATGACCGATCCACAGCTGATTGATCAAGCGGAAAAACAAATTCGAGCAGATCTGAAAAAAGAGTATCAAGAATTAAAAAACCAAAACAAAATTATTGAGGCAGAAAGGTTACTAAAAAGAGTAAATTATGATTTAGAAATTATTAAAGAAGTAGGTTATGTAAACGGAATCGAGAATTATTCTCGTTATTATGATGGGCGTAGGCCCGGTGATCCACCTTTTTCTTTACTACATTTTTTTCAACAAGCTTACGGTAAGAGATTTTTAGTGTTTATTGATGAATCGCATATGACCATTCCGCAACTACGAGGTATGTATAACGGCGATTACAGCCGCAAAAAAACCCTAATTGATTATGGCTTCCGTTTAAAAGCGGCATTAGATAATCGACCTTTACGATTTGATGAGTTTTATCAAATTCCCAAACATATAATTTATGTCTCGGCAACACCAGATGACTGGGAAATAAATCAATCTCAAGGAAAGATTGTTGAGCAATTAATTAGACCTACTGGAATCGTAGATCCCCAAATTGAAATTAGATCAGCACAGCAAGAAATTTTTGATCTTTTAACAGAAATTAAACAATGCACTGCCAAAAAAGAACGCGTATTAGTAACTACTTTAACTAAAAAAACAGCGGAAGATTTAAATGACTTCCTGAAACAAAAAAAAATCAAAACCGCTTATCTGCATAGTGATATCAAAACTTTAGAAAGATCTACTATTCTAGAACGGTTACGCAAAAATGAATATGACGTACTAATTGGGGTTAATCTATTAAGAGAGGGTTTAGATTTACCTGAGGTGGCGTTAGTAGCGATTTTGGATGCAGACCGGGAAGGTTTCTTAAGATCAAAAACCGCTCTAATTCAAACCATGGGGAGAGCAGCACGCAATATCAATGGTAAGGTAATTATTTATGCCGATGCAATTACAAAATCCATTAAAAATGCTGTAGCTGAAATCGAAAGAAGAAGAAAACATCAGCTTGAATATAATAAAAAATATCAGATTACTCCAAAAAATGTGATTAAACCAATTAGAGAAAAAATTATTGAGGAGGCAAAAGAAGATTTATTCTTAAATAATAATCCAAATCAACCTTATACCGATGAAACGATTCTGCTAAAAATTAATCCTGATAAAATGACTCCCTATGATAAACACAAGATTATTAACAAACTCGCGCGCTCAATGCGTCAAGCAGCTCAAGAGATGAATTTTGAATTAGCGATCAAACTAAGAGATAAAATAAAAGAATTGAAAGTTAATAATTAAATTTAATCATGCTGCATACTATTAAAATTACTGGCGCCAGACAACATAATCTCAAAAATATTAATCTAGATATTCCCAAAAACCAAATGGTTGTCTTTACCGGTATTTCCGGATCGGGAAAGTCTTCGCTGGCATTTGATACGATTTACGCCGAAGGTCAACGCCGCTATGTAGAATCACTCTCGGCATATGCTCGCCAATTTTTAGGAATTATGGATAAACCGGATGTTGACGCAATTGAAGGTTTATCACCAGCTATTTGCATTGATCAAAAAACTGCTTCACATAATCCACGTTCAACTGTCGGTACCATTACTGAGATTTATGATTATCTCAGACTACTTTATGCGCGAGTAGGACACCCGCATTGTCCTCACTGTCAAATTGAGATTACTAAACTAGCAGTAGATGAAATGGTAGAAAAAATCTTGGAGTTAATTAACAATACATTAACTATAGATAAAATCAAACCTCACCATTTTTGGTTAAAATCGCCTATTGTCAGACAAAAAAAAGGTGAATTTCGGGATCTATTTAATAATTTATTAAGCAAAGGTTTTTTAACCGTAGTTGTGGATAATCAAAAAATGCAAACTGACAACGATATCACCCTTTTAAAAACTAATAAACACACCATTGAAGTAGTAGTTGATACTTTTAGTTTAAGTTTTAAAGATCTAAAAAATAATGAATTTAAAAATACCCTTAAAGCCCGCCTGACTAATTCTTTAGAACAAAGTCTTAAACTTTCGGATGGATTAGCAATTTTTAAAACCGAGTTAAAAGAACAGTTATTTTCAGAAAAATTTTCCTGTCCTATTTGTGGTTATTCTTTGCCGGAAATTGAACCACGTATGTTCTCTTTTAATTCACCATTAGGGGCATGTATTAAATGTAAAGGAATTGGGACTATTTTTAAAATTGATCAAGATTTATTAATCAACCCTAATTTAAGTATTAACGAAGGAGGTATCTTACCTTTTAATCGTTTTTATTTTGGTGATACTTGGTATATTCGATTAATTAAACAGGTGGCCAAAGAAGAAAAAATTGATCTTAATCTTAAGATAGCTAAATTACCAGCAGAAAAATTAAAAATTTTATTAACAGGTACAAATAAAACTTATCAAGTCTTGGGAACAAACCGCTTTGGTAAAGAAACTTATATTTATGAACGCTTTGATGGAATTATCAAGGAATTAGAACGCCGCTATTTTAATTCCAACAGTGAATGGGCAAATATGGAGATTCGTAAATATATGCGAGAGGAAGTTTGTGATACCTGTCAAGGCGATCGTCTAAAACCGGAAATTCTTTCTATTACTATTGGTAAGCTCAATATTGCTGACTTTACTAAAAAAAGCATTACTGAAACCAGTCATTATATAAACCACCAGTTACGCCAATATCTTTCTTCCTATGAATTAAAAATAGCCGATTTAATTTTAAAAGAAATTAATAACCGACTGAATTTTTTGGAGAATGTTGGTTTAGGCTATTTAACCATTGCTCGGGCAGCTAAAACTCTTTCTGGTGGTGAGTTACAAAGAATTAGACTCGCTTCACAAATTGGTACTGGTTTAACTGGTGTGCTTTATGTTTTAGATGAACCTTCAATTGGACTTCATCCCAAAGATATTGCCGCCTTAATTAGAAGCTTAAAGAATCTGAAAGAATTAGGTAATACTCTAATTGTAGTTGAACATGATAAAGAAACTATGCAATCGGCCGACTATCTCGTAGAACTCGGCCCAAAAGCCGGTAAAATGGGTGGTCAAGTTATTTTTCAAGGTACTTATAAAGAAATTACTCAATCTACAGTGTCATTAACCGGCAAATATTTAAGCGGCAGAAAACAAATTCCACTGCGCAATAAACCTCTTGTTACCAATCGAGGTAGTTTACTATTAAAAGGTGCAAAACAATTTAATCTTAAAAATGTTAATTTAACTCTACCTCTGGGTAATTTAATTGCGATTACTGGAGTTTCAGGATCAGGTAAGTCTACTTTAATTACCCAAACTCTTTATCCTGCTTTAAAATATCAACTTGATGGCTATTATATAAAAGAAATGGGTGATTACCAAAGATTGGAAGGTTTTCAATATTTAGATAGAGTATATTTAGTAGACCAATCACCAATCGGTAGGACTCCACGATCTAATCCTGCTACTTATGTCGGTTTTTTTGATGCTATCCGTGATCTTTTTGCCAATACTTTGGAAGCAAAAATTAAGGGATTTAATAAAGGAAGATTCTCTTTTAATGTTAAAGGTGGCCGGTGTGAAAAATGTCAAGGTGCAGGAGTATTAAAAATTGAGATGCAGTTTTTATCCGATATCTATATTGTATGTGATGTTTGTAAAGGTAAACGCTATAATCAAGAAACCTTAGCAGTTAAATTTAAAGATAAAAATATCTATGATATTTTAAAAATGACCGTAGCTGAAGGTTTGGAGTTTTTTAAAAATCATCATCAAATTTATGAAAAATTACTATTTTTGAAAAATGTCGGTTTGGATTATATAGAATTAGGTCAAGCTGCTCCTACCTTCTCCGGCGGCGAAGCACAAAGAATTAAACTCGCCAACGAGTTGTCAAAACAAGATACTGGCCGTACTCTTTATATCCTGGATGAACCTACTACTGGATTACATTTTTATGATATTGAAAAATTATTATCTACTCTTTATCAATTAACCGATAAAGGTAATACGGTAGTAGTAATAGAACATAATCTAGATGTAATTAAAAATGCTCAATATATAGTTGATTTAGGACCTGAAGGAGGGGAGAGGGGGGGTAAGATTATCTTTCAAGGAGAAACACAACAATTATTAAAAAATAATCAATCTGTTACTGCCCAATTTCTTAAAAAATATCTTATCTAAGGGAAGGATTTTGTAGACAGTAAGCATAACCGCAGGCAATTGCATCAACTTCATCATCATCATGAAATTTTTGATTTAAACTCAACTGCAAGCGAAGCATTTTTTCTACCGCTTTTTTATCTGCCTGTCCATAACCAGTAACGATTTGCTTTATTTGTAAAGGTGATAATAACTCAACTTGAAGTTTTTTTTGACCAGCCAGCAGTAAAGTTACACCTTGAGCCTGACTTACCCGAACAATAGTTTTTTGATTTTTAAAGAAAAATAGTTGTTCAAGAATTAATTTCTCCGGTTGATATTGATTAATTAATTGATCTATTTTTTGATAAATATCATTTAAACGTACTTCAATTTTATCTGCCCGGATAGTCTTAATTAATCCTGAGGTTAATAAATTAATTTGCTGATTATTTTTTTCCAAAACCGCGTAGCCGGTTTTATCGAAGCCTGAATCTAAAGCAAGAATAGTCATAAATTAGCCTGAAGTGAAAAAGGCACTTCAAAAATCTGGCAGGTAAGAACAACTGACAAAAAAAGATGAAAAAGTTGCTACTTAGTACGTCTTGGCTTAACCACTTACGTGGCTTCCACCTAACGCCTATTTGACGGGTATTCTTCCCGTAAGCTATCATAAGGACTTCTTATCTTGGGGTTTGCTTCGCACTTGAGATGCATTCAGTGCTTATCAAATAAAAATTTAGCTACCCAGCAATGCCCTTGTGGGACAACTGGTACACCAGGGATTTTCTCATCTAGGTCCTCTCGTACTGTAGATGACCCCCCGCAAAAGTCCAAACGCTTGCACAGGATAGAGTCCGAACTGTCTCACGACGTTCTGAACCCAGCTCGCGTACCGTTTTAATGGGCGAACAGCCCAACCCTTGGAACCGACTTCAGCTCCAGGATACGATGAGCCGACATCGAGGTGCCGAACCGCGCCGTCGCTATGAACGCTCGGGCGCGACTAGCCTGTTATCCCCGAGGTAGCTTTTATCCGTTAAGCTCCGACCGCCATCACTGCGATTCAGAGGATCACTAACGCCTGCTTTCGCATCTGCTTGAATTGTAGTTCTCACAGTTAAGCTAGCTTATGCGTTTGCACTTAACTTCCGATTTCCATCCGGAAGAAGCTAACCTTTGCGCTACTCCGTTACCTTTTTGGAGTAAACCGCCCCAGTTAAACTGACCGCCAAACACTGTTTCTACCAAATCTGGTAGATAAGGTGAAAAAAAATTAAAGAGAGGTGTTTCATTGTCGTCCGAAGACTCCCTCCTACACTCAACAGTTAATTTCCTTCCACCAATGTCTAGTTTCAGTAAAGCTCTCGGGGTCTTTTTGTCCATGTGCAAGTAGGCCGCATCTTCACAGCCATTTCAATTTCGTCGGGCAGTGGTTCAAGACAGTTGTTAACTCGTTAAGCCTTTCATGCGGGCCGGAACTTACCCGGCAAGGGGCTACGCTACCTTAGAACTCTCAGGGTTAGAGCTGTCGTTCACTGGAGCTTACACCAGAACCTTGGGGGTACAAAAATTTGCGCCCCCTCAATCCCAATGGTTAACTTACCAGTACCGGACAGGCCTCAGCTCCTATACATCCCCTATTGGGGTTTGCAGGAACCTGTGTTTTAGTTAAACAGTCGGTTAACAAACTTTCGCTGCGACCCTGCTTGAAGCAGGGTAGAGCATCTTGCATAGCTTACGCTCAGCTTTTTTGCCGAATTCCTTGAACCTCCATTACCCGTTTGCCTTAGTCTTCTCGACCAACCCACCTGTGTCGGTTTAAGTACGGTTTGATATAAAACTCCTTTTTTTGCTTTTCCCGGAAACTTAAGTCATCCCGATTGCTCGACCTTGCGGCCAAACATACTTCATTACTCGTTAATCCTTGCGGAAAAACTTGTAATTTTGATTCTCATATAGAGAATCGGAATTATCAAATTTCGTCACAAAAAAAGTAATAACGCTTTATATCAAGTAACTGAATATTAACAGTTCATACATCCCCTGTCTCCAATCGAAGCCAGGGTTAGATCCGACTAACCCTCAGACGATTGACGTTGCTGAGGAAACCTTGGGTTTTCGGCATTCCGAGTTTTCATCGGAAGATACACTACTCATGTCAGCATTCTCACTTCTTATCGCTCCACCAGATTTTACAATCTAGCTTCACTGCAATAAGAAAGCTCCCCTACCGGCAGTATCTAAAAAGATACTCCCTCCGTCTTCGGTAGATTATTTAGGTCCGTTCATTTTCGGCGCTAGACTTCCATTCTCCAAAATGGAGAATTATTTAGGTGAGCTGTTACGCACTCTTTAAAGGGTGGCTGCTTCTGAGCCAACCTCCCTACTGTGTTGGAAATCTAACGGCCTTTACACTTAATAATCATTTAGGAACCTTAGACGGGAGTCTGGGATGTTTCCCTCTCGCCCATACTCGCTTATCCGAGTAGGACTGACTCTTCCGTAAATATTTTTGCGTATTTGGAGTTTGGTTGGTCCAGATCGCCAAAGGCTCTCTGAACTATCCAGTAGCTCTATCCCACAAAAAGTAACCGGAAGGCTATACCTAAATATATCTCGGGGAGAACCAGCTATCTCCGGGTTCGATTGGCATATTACCCCTAACCACAGGTCGTCCCATGCCATTTCACCGACAACGGGTTCGGACCTCCCCCTGACTTTCATCAAGGTTCATCCTGCCCATGGTTAGCTCACCCGGTTTCGGGTCATTCGACTACTACTTATAACGCCCTATTCAGACTCGGTTTCCCTTTGTCTACCCCCGTTTTTGCCGGGGTTAAACTTGCAGTAATCGAATACTCGCTGACTCATTCTTCAATAGGCACACTATCACCCCGCATAAAGCAGAGCTCTAGTTGTTTGTTAGCCATTGGTTTCAGTATCTATTTCACTCCCTTCACCAGGGGGCTTTTCACCTTTCCCTCACGGTACTAGTTCACTATCGGTCAATTTGAGTATTTAGGCTTGGATCGTGACCGACCCAGCTTCCCACAAGCTAGCCGTGGCTCGTGGTACTTGGGAAATTCAGGAAGCTGATTTTTATTTTCAAATACGGGGCTGTCACCCTCTAAGGCAGCCTTTTCCAAAGCTTTCTTCTAATAAAAATCAACCTTTAATCCCAAATTCCCGCAACCCCCCGATAAATCGGGGTTTAGCCTGTTGCGCTTTCGCTCGCCACTACTAACGCAATCTCATATGATGTCTCTTCCTCCGGGTACTGAGATGTTTCAGTTCCCCGGGTTCCCTTCCTTTGTGTCTAAAAGACACAAGGATGCTTACAACTTACATTGTAGCGGGTTACCCCATTCGGAAACCGACGACTCATAATGTCTGCTTAAGGACTGATCGTCGATATCGCGCTTAAGCACGCGTCCTTCTTCGGCTCAAACTGCCAAGGCATCCACCAATGGCTTTAGTTTTTTCATCTTCCTTGTCATTTATATTTCAAGATTCGAAATTGAAATCTTTTACTTACCTGCCAAATTTTCAAAGTGCCAGTGGACCTAGGGGGACTTGAACCCCCAACCTTCGGAATGCAAATCCGATGCTCAAGCCAATTGAGCTATAGGCCCAAATCAGCAATTAATCATCAACTTTCACCAGTAAAACAATGGAAATCTTTTGTCGAAAAATATTGGACAAGAGATACCTGATTGTTTATTGGTATCCGCCGTCTGTTCGGAAAGCAGAACATTGCTTGCCAATAGTGACTTAGGAAAGTTTGATTAATATCAAGGTAAAATACATAATATCATAATTATTTTTTTAAGTCAAACGAAATTTAATTTTTTTATTCTGTCATAGATAATTCATCTTAATTATCTTTAGCCTTCTTATTATAATAACTCTTTATAATAACTCTCTCTTATATCTCCATATCACCCTATGTTATTATAAACAATATTTACCATTACTAATATATTTCCTATCATCTTCAGCTCCTTATTGTCTTTTGATTGTCTTAGGAATTTATAAATCTTTTCCTGAGTCCCAGTTTTCGCTGAAATGATAGCAAAACACTAATTCCCGCTTAACGCGGTAATGGTAAATCCCCCATCACTGCAAGTTTAACTAGTAATCTCCATCAGGCT
>CAZYRU010000019.1:0-11897 GCA_964649995.1 uncultured Gammaproteobacteria bacterium | reverse complement strand
AAAATAAATTGGAGTTACTACTTTTAATTTGGGCAATCATCATTCCATTTTTAGTACTAATGTATTCTTATATTAAACCAATTTTTCTTACCCGTTATCTTATTTTTACCAGTGTAGGTTTAATCTTGTTGCTAATTTATTCTCTTGAACAATTTAATCTAATTCTTAAAATATTGATTATTATTCCTTTGGTCTTAATCACCCTTAACTATCAAAAATGGCAAATTAAACATAGACAGAAAACTAATTTTCGCCAACTTTATCTGCAGATAGCGCCGCTGGCAAAAAAAGATGATTTAATCTATGTTACTAATGAATTAGATTATTTTACCGCCCAATATTATTTTGGTGAAAAAAAAGTATTTATTTATGGAAAAACTTATGAAGAAATTCCCGCCTTTGTCGGTAAAGTTTTGATACAAAAAGAAAATATTATTACTCACCTTCCTCACTATCCTCAAAAAGCGTTTGTTATTAATGCGGATTATTCCTATAGTATTAACGCTAACTTCTAATTTCTCCTGATTAATCCTTCAAAGCGTACAACTATTTTTAACTGTTGCCCAGCCTGGACTCGAACCAGGATTAGATGATTCAGAGTCATCTGTCCTACCATTAGACGACCGGGCATAAAGATTAAATCAATTAATATTGAACTATATTTTAGTCTTTTCTTTCTCATTACTCAAGCTATTTTGTCAAAATTGCACTATCCCCCCGCCCGTTCGTATCATTCCCGCGTTAAAGGATGAATCAGGACTTTTATTTTTTAATGCTTGTTTTTAAAAATCAAATTATTTATGATTAATAAATGCATCAGCGCAACCAAACTTTAGATTTTTTACGCGGTTTAGGCATTATCTTAATGATTACTACTCACGCTCAAGCCTACTATCTAAAAGACAAATTAGCTTCTTTTCTTTGGGATTTCAGCCATTTTGTCGTAGCAATATTTATCTTTGTATCTGCTTATTTGTTCTTTAAAAAAAATTCGTTTAAACATAATTGGGTCACCTATATTAAAAAAAGAATAATCCGTTTACTTTTACCCTACTATATTTTTTTACTCTTAATGTTGGCAACAATCGCTATTTTTGAACCAAAAAATTTATCACTAACTTTTATTTGGCAAAATCTTATTCTCGATGGCGGAGTTGATATTAATTGGCTAACCAGATTATTTATTTATTTTGTTTTTCTTAATCCTTTTTTGCTTTTCCTTACAACAAAACGTCGGTGGTTAAAAATCTATACTGTTTTTTCATTACTGTCCAGTATTATTTTTCTATTTTATTATCCTCACTCTCACTATCGTTTAATCATGTGGCTTCCCTGGTCATTAATTGCGTTATTTGCTTTGTACTTTATTAACAACCATCATCGACCTTATTTTTTTCCGCTTAACTTTGGGGTTAGTTTGCTGATTTTTCTGAATCTGCGTTTCTGGTTGGAAAGCAACCACCATACCCTAATCCTGCAGGAAAATAAATATCCTCCTAATCTTTACTACCTAAGTTATGGTACTACTATTATTCTTTTACTTTACTACTCATTCAATAAAATAACTCTCCCTGACAGGCTAAAAAAAATACTAAATTTCTTTAGCCGTTATTCCTATTCGATTTTTTTTGTCCATTGGTGGTTAATTTATGTTGTTTCCAAACTATTCTCCTATTGGAATTGGCAATGGTGGCAATTTACCATCGTGGTTTTGTGCGGCAGTAGTTTATTACAAATCAGTTTAAATAAATTAAGTCTTCTTTTCCGCAAAAATTTTTTTAAGGAAGAGGAAAACATAAGGCGTACTGCCTAACTTGTTTACGCAGCTGCGCCAACGTACGGTTGCACCAAATTTCTTTCTTAAACTGAAGCAAATAATTCTTTCTTTCTTCTTTATCTGCCGGTAAACGATAATGTTTAATTTCATTAATTGTTTCTAATATTTTTTTACCAATAAACTGCATATCTTTTGCTTTCATTCCCCGTGTAGTCATAGCCGGAGTCCCCAAACGCACTCCGGAAGGATAAAAAGGAGAACTAGGCTCTGTAGGAATAGTATTCTTATTTAAAGTTAAACCAATTCTATCCAGTGCTTGCTGGACAAAAATTCCTCCTCCTGGACCAAAAATAGGAGTCAAATCAACCAGTAAAAGATGATTTTCGCTACGGCCAGCTATCAGCTTTAAACCTCCTTTGATCAAAACCGAAGCTAAAGCTTGAGAGTTTTTAACAATCTGAACTGCATATTTTTTAAAAGAAGGTTGTTGAGCTTCGAAAAGTGCCATAGCTATCGCGGCTGTTTGGTTATCGTGCGGACCTCCTTGCAAACCGGGGAAAACAGCTTTATCAATTTTTTGCGGCAGTTGAGGATCTTTGTTAATTCCTTTGGCGGTAACCATAATAATTCCTCCTCTGGGCCCACGTAAAGTCTTGTGGGTGGTAGTGGTAATAATATGAACATGTTTTGCTGGCGAAGGATGCACACCCGCAGCAATTAAACCAGCAATATGGGCAATATCAGCCGCTAAATAAGCTCCTACCTCATCGGCAATCTGGGCAAATTTTTGATAGTTAAAGACTAAAGGATGAGCTGTTCCGCCTACCCAAATTAATTTAGGTCGATGTTTTTTAGCCAACTGCCTGATAGCGGCAAAATCAAAAAGATCTTCCTTTGGACCAACTTGACTTTTGACAAAATAAGGTACACTTTTAAAAAAAATTCCGGTGGCAGAAACATGATGACCATGGGTAAGATGACCACCTGCGGTTAAAGCTTGCCCCATAATCACATCACCCGGATTACAAATAGCCAGATAAACTGCTAGATTTGCCGGAGAACCCGAATACGGTTGAACATTTGCATGAACAACCTGAAAAAGTTTTTTGGCTCGCTCTTGAGCTAAAGTCTCAACTTCATCTACTACCTCATTTCCACCATAATAACGCTTGTAAGGATATCCCTCAGAATATTTATTAACAAAATAACTTGCTAATAATTTTCTTACTGCTGATGAAGCATAATTTTCTGAAGGAATTAATTCGATTCCCTCTCGCTGACGTTTTAATTCCTGAGCTGCTAATTTTTTTAATTGTAAATCAATCATAAACAAATTGAATTATCGCTTTCATCATAATTTACTCACAAACCGATTTCAAGTGAATTTTTAGGAAATAAGGTATAATTTAGTTATATGTTTTTGTTGATAATAATAAGCCATTTGCTAATGATTGTTAGTTTTATTTTGCGATTTAACTCTCTACCCCCTCAAATTCCTCTTTTTTATTCCTTAGCATGGGGAGAGGAGCAACTGGCCGATTTAGGCATGATCTTCCTTCTTCCTATTTTAATGGACAGCTGTCTTTTAATTAATCACTATTTGGGAAAAAAATATTTTTCTTCCCATCCTTTTGTTTTGAAAATTTTTTATTACGTTAATATTTTTTTAGTAATCGTTTTTACGGCAATTTTTCTAAAAATTATCTTTTTAATCAGTTAAGATGAATCCTTATTTAACACTGTTTATCGCTGCTATTTTAAGTTTTATTTTCACTCCGCCAACCATTTTTTGGGCAAAAAAATTAGGTTTAGTTACAGATAAAAAAAAGCGTTTTCATCCTGCTCATACTCACACAGGCATTATTCCCCGTGCCGGCGGCATACCAATTTATTTAGGAATTCTGTTTACTACCTGCATATTTTTACCGATCAATAAACTGCTTTTGGGTATCCTTCTAGGCGCTTTCTTATTAGTACTATTAGGAACTTTAGATGATTATTATGATCTTTCTCCTTATCTACGCTTTATAATTAATCTGTTAATTTCTGCCTTAGTAATCAGTTTTGGTTTAGGAATACCTTATATCTCCAATCCTTTAGGCGGTGTGATCCGACTGGATCATATCAAATTATCCTTTACCTTTTTTGGTCAACATAATATTTTAATTATGGCTGATATTTTAGCTATCATCTGGCTTACTTGGACGACTAATATGGTCAACTGGAGTAAGGGAATTGATGGTCAACTACCAGGATTTGTTAGTATTACTGCTTTGTTTATGGGTCTTTTATCCCAAAGATTCATTATTCATGATATTCACGTTCAAACCGTTTTAATCTTTTCTTTAATTGTGGCCGGTGCGTTCTTAGGGTTTCTACCTTTTAATTTTTATCCGCAAAAAATTATGCCCGGTTACGGCGGCGGGGCTTTAGCAGGGTTTTTACTGGGTATTTTGTCTATTCTCTCTTTTGGTAAAATTGGTACGGCTATTTTAATTTTGGCAATCCCTATGCTAGATGCAGTTTACACCATTATTCGCCGCCTCATTAATAAGAAATCACCTTTTACAGCTGATAAAGGACATCTACACCACCGCCTTCTTGAACTGGGATGGGGAAAAAGACGCATTGCTATTTTCTATTGGCTTATTTCTTTGATATTGGGATTAATCAGCCTTTTTGTTAAAGGCATAGGTAAAATTTTTATTTTAACAGTTATCGCTATAGTACTCTTTATCTTTTTACTAAGGGTGGAACAAATTAAAACCAAACAAAAAACCACCCGCTAGTGTTTTTCTAAAAATCCTAATACAATTCACCTGTTATCTATGCAATATTTTATTATTACTTTTGGCTGTCAACAAAATATCGCCGATTCACAAAGATTTGCCGGTTATTTAAAAGAACAAGGATTAATAGAAGCTGCCAGTAAAACTACTGCGGATCAAATTATTATTAATACCTGTATAGTACGACAATCGGCCGAGGATAGAATCTATGGCCAAATTGCTAATCTAGCTAAACTAAAAAAGAAAAATCCCCGCTTAAAAATTATTCTTACCGGTTGTTTGGTGGGTTTAGCTTACAAAGATAAAAGCGGTCTTTACTTAAAAACACTGCAAACAAAGTTACCTGAAGTAGATGAATTTATCCCTATTGAAGAAATAGGATTTAATTATTCACCCTTAAACCATCATCATGACACCGCTTATGTACCAATTTCCAACGGCTGCAATAATTTTTGTAGTTATTGCGTCGTTCCTTATAGTCGCGGTCAAGAAATAAGCCGACCCTATCACGAAATTATCCAAGAATGCAAAAAATTAAAAGAAAAAGGCACTAAAAATATTCTGCTTTTGGGACAAAATGTTAACTCTTATGGCGCCGATATTGTGAAAACACAACTGAAACAAAAAGATCCCAATTTAAAAAAATTAACCCCCATTTACGTCAATCATTTAGGTAAAAAACGCTTACCCACGCTTTTTCCTTACCTTCTTCAGGAGATTGCCGAAATGGGATTTTTAAAAATTGATTTTCTCTCGGCTAATCCTTGGGATTTTAGTGAAGCATTAATTGAGGTAATTGCTAACCATAAAAACATCACTCGTTTAATTCATCTACCCGTACAATCAGGTGACAATAAAATCTTAAAAAAGATGAATCGCTGGTACACTCATGCTCAATATTTAAAGTTAGTAGAAAAAATCCGTCAAAAAATTCCTGAGGTGGAATTTACGACTGATATTATTGTTGGTTTTCCCGGAGAAACTGATACCCAATTTAAAAATACTGTTAAACTTTGCCGCAATGTTGGCTTTAAAAAAGCCTACATTGCCCGCTATTCCCCCCGACCTTTTACTCTCTCTGCCAATACTATGCCCGATGATGTTCCGGCGTTAATTAAAAAACAACGATGGGAAATATTAAATAATCTAATTAACAAAAAAAATAAATGTTAAAATATTAATATTTTATGAGAATTTTAGTTACCGGCGGGGCAGGTTTTATTGGCTCTAATTTTATTCTTTACTGGCTTAACAAATATCCGCAGGATTTTATTATTAACCTAGATAAACTTACTTATGCTGGCAATCTAGATAATTTAAAAAAAATTGAAACCAACTCTCATTACTGCTTTATTCAAGGCGATATCTGCGATTCTCAACTGGTGAATGATTTAACTAAAAACATTGATGTGATGGTTCATTTTGCAGCTGAAAGTCATGTTGACCGCTCCATTATTGATGCGGCTCCTTTTATTAAGACCAACATTGTGGGCACACATGTGCTTTTAACTGCTGCTTTAAAAAATCGGGTGGGCCGTTTTCATCATATCTCAACTGATGAAGTCTTTGGTTCTCTACCTCTTAACAATCACACAAAATTTAATCTCACCACTAACTACAATCCCCGTAGTCCTTACTCTGCTTCAAAAGCCGCCTCAGATCACCTAGTTAGAGCTTATGGCATCACCTATAATCTTCCCTATACTATCTCCAACTGCTCAAATAATTTTGGTCCTTATCAATTTCCTGAGAAACTTATTCCTCTTACTATTACTAATTTACTTGAAGACAAAAAAGTACCGATTTATGGCGATGGACTTTATGTCAGAGATTGGTTATATGTCTTTGACCATTGTGAAGCGATAGACCTTATTTTACATAAAGGCAAGATTGGTGAAACTTACTTAATCGGCGGATTAAATGAAGGTATTTCCAATCTACACCTCGTCAAAAAAATTATTAAGTTGATGAATAAAGACGAAAGCAAAATTGAATTTGTTAAAGATCGACCAGGTCATGATCGCCGCTATGCCATTGACTGGAGTAAAATCAATCAAGAATTAGGATGGGTTCCAAAACACAATCTTGATCACGCCCTTGAAGAAACTATTGCTTGGTATCAAAATAATCAAGAGTGGTGGAAAAAAATAAAATTTAAAATTGCCTCTTATGTATAAGGTGGCCTTAACTGGCGCAACAGGGATGGTGGGCTCAAGAATAGTAGAACTTTTGCACTCCAAATTTGAGTTTATTAATTTATCCCAACAACAACTGGATATTACCAATCAAGATCAAGTGTGGCACACACTTTTAAATTTAGATTTTGATTTTTTTCTCCATTTAGCTGCTTATACCAATGTTGATCGGGCAGAAAGCGAACAAGAAACTGCTTATAAAACCAATGTTATCGGTACGCAAAACATCTTTAATGTAGTAAAAAAGAAAAGAAAGAAAATGATTTATATCTCAACCGGTTTTGTTTTTGACGGAAAAAATCCGCCGTTTAGTGAAGACTCTCTTCCTAATCCGCTGGGTTATTATGGCAAAACTAAATATGAGGGAGAGAGGGTACTTGAACATGAAGCAATGATTATTAGATTTGACTATCCCTATCGTCAAGAGTTTGCCGCAAAAAAAGACTTTGTTAGAACCATTAAATCGCTTTTAGAACAAAATCAGCCCTTAAAAATGGTGATTGATTCCACTATGACGCCAACTTTCATTGATGATATTGCTTTTGGTCTAAGATACCTTATTCAAAATTATACTCCTGAGGTCTTTCATCTTGTTGGCGCAGATAGCTTATCGCCTTATTCAGCGGCTCAATTGATCGCGCAGAATTTTAATCTCAATATTGACTTAATTCAACCGATAACCTACGCCCAATACTCACAAAATAAAGCCCCCCGCCCACAATACTCCACTTTAATTTCGCTTAAAAATAAATTCTGGCCTATGAAAACCTTTAATGAAGGACTAAAATTATTGCGAAATCAACTATAAATTAGTATAATTCACTTTATTCTGCCTAATTTAGGCAAAAATTAATTAATATTTTTTTATTATAATTAAATGGAAAAACAACATTCAACGACGCTTATGAATATTAAAGTTAAAGAATTAACCCCGTCAATAGAACAAGCAATTTTAAATAATTACCGTGAACTTAATAATCCGCAAGCGGCTCCTTTTTGCGTTGATGGCCGAAGAGGACCAATGTTATCCAAAGATCAATTAATTAAGTCTCAACTTTATCCGCAAACTTTAGGAGGAGACTTAAATGCGGCGATTTTAGAATGGCTGTTTAATGGCGGCCAGGTAAATTTTCTAGAACAATTAGATAAAACTCTTTCTAATCTTCAAACTGCTAATTACCAATTAGGTGCCCATACGGGTCAACACGCTAAAGAAGAGCATTCAGATTGTGGTTTTGCCGATCAAATGCCAGCTATCATTGCTAATTTAAAAAATTATTCTAAGGAAATCTTTAGCCTAATCACTCAAAAGGCGCCTCATCTTAACGATCAAAAAGATTTATGGCAAGAAGCAAATGAATTAATTAAAAAAGCCAATCTAGCAAAAATTCCTTCAGGTAAACAATTAATTGAACCAATTATTAAACGCGCAAGAAATAGTAATGATGCTTTTTTACAAATACTAGAAGGAGAGCATCAAGAACTAGCTGCAGTAGTCAATCTTAAGTATCTTACTACTTTGGATGTTGATAACAATCAAGCGCATCAAGCTTTCAATCTTGATTTATGGTATTTAGAAAAACAAATGCAAGCTTTAGGTTATACAGGAAAGAAATTGGAACAAGCTAAACTTTTAACTTTAGGATTATATTTAGCTACTGAAATAAAATTAGTAGAACAAAATCCAAATAAAGGTTATCGTCTACCCCTAATTATTAAACAATAAAATTTTAAGCAACGAGGATAAGGAGGGCAAAATTTTTTCCCGCCGCAGATTAAAATAACTAAGAAAGGTAATCTTGAAGAACTCATTTTTTATTCTTTAACTTTTTCTCTTGTTTTTAAACTAAGTTTTTTATATCATAGATTTCTATGACTATTACGTTTGTAGGGCACGGTTATGTTGGATTGGTTACGGCTTGTGCTTTTGCTAATTTTGGTAATGATGTTTGGGTAATTGGCCATACACCAGAAAAAATTGCTAAACTAAAACAAGGCGATCCTTTAATTTATGAACCAGGATTAAAGGAAATTCTCATAAAAAATCTTCAAGCTCAAAGACTTCATTTTACTCTTGATTTTAAGCTGGCAATGAAAAAGGCAGAAATTGTTTTTATCACTGTTGGTACTCCGCCCAAAAATGATGGCGAAGCAGATTTATCTACTGTATTTCAAGTCGCTAAACAAATCGGCCAAAATTTAAAACCAGGCTTAACAGTAGTTTCTTGCAAAAGCACTGTCCCTGTAGGTACGAATTTAAAAGTTAAGGCGATTATTGAAAAGTATCAACCCAAAAATGCCAAAGTAGAGGTGGCTTCTTGTCCAGAATTCTTACGCGAAGGTACAGCCATTTCTGACACCCTTAATCCAGACCGAATCGTTATCGGCTCTAACTCTCAACCGGCAATTAATCTTTTGTTGGAACTGCATCAACCTTTGCCTGGCAAAAGAATCATTACTGATTTAGCCTCAGCTGAATTAATTAAATACACCAGCAACGCCATGTTGGCCACTAAGATTTCTTTTGCTAATCTAATCTCATTTTATTGTGAAAAAACCGGTGCCGATGTGGAAACAGTACTTGATGCAGTCGGACTTGATCACCGAATAGGACGGATTTTTTTATATCCAGGAGTAGGTTATGGCGGATCCTGTCTTCCTAAAGATGTTAAGGCTCTAATTCAAATCGGAAAAAAATTAACAATCGATACTCTTTTTCTTCAAGCAGTAGAATCAATTAATCTTCAAGCACAAAATAATCAATTAAGGAAAATTTTAGACAATATTCCCGGTAAAAAGATTGCTATTTGGGGATTAAGTTTTAAACCCAATACTGATGATATCCGCTTCGCTCCCTCAGTTTATATCATTGACGTGCTCTTAAAAAAAGGATTTATTATCAATGTTTATGATCCGGAAGCACAAAAGAATATTCAAAAAAAATTTGGGGGAAAATTAAATTATTTTGCAGACCCATATCAAGCAATTGTTGAAGCTGACGGCTTGTGTGTCCTGACTGAATGGAATGAATTTAAACAGGTTGATTTAAAAAAAGTCTTCCAACTACTAAAGCATCCTTATGTGTTTGACGGCCGAAATATCTATAATCCCCTAAAAATGCATCAATTTGGTTTCAAGTATTTTGGAGTAGGCAGAAAAATATGAAAATTCTAATTACAGGTGGAGCAGGTTTTATCGGTTCAAATCTAACGCAGATTTTACTTAACCAAAATCATCACATTACCATCATTGATAATCTAATTACCGGAAGTAAAAAAAATATTAATCATTTGCTTAATAATACTAATCTTGTTTTTTTTCAGGTGGATTTAGTAAATTTTGATTTTAATCATCTCTCTACTTTTGATTTAATTTATCATCTTGCCTCTCCAGCCTCACCGGTTAAATATAAACAATATCCGATTGAAACTCTAATGGTAAACTCCGTAGGAGTAAAGAATCTTTTAGATTTTATGCACAAAAGCAAAAGTAGGACCTTAGTCTTAGCTTCTACCTCAGAAGTTTATGGCAACCCACTAATTCATCCTCAACCTGAAACCTACTGGGGTAATGTTAATCCTAACGGTATCCGTTCTTGTTATGATGAAGGAAAAAGATTTGCTGAAAGTTTAGCAATGACTTATTTTCGTCTTTATCATCTTGATATTAGAATTGCCCGTATTTTTAATACTTACGGCCCTAAAATGGAAAAAAATGATGGACGAGTAATTTCAAATTTTATTATGCAAGCCCTCACCCAACAACCAATTACTATTTATGGTAATGGTAAACAAACCCGTTCTTTTTGTTATGTTGATGATTTAGTTAGCGGTTTAATAGCTTTAGGTAATACCAATCACTTAGCCGGTGAAGTAATTAACTTAGGAACTAGAATTGAAAAAACAGTCAACGAAATAGCATTATTAATCAAAAAACTTACTCGTTCTAATTCTTTAATTATTAATAAACCGCTGGAAGCAGATGATCCGCAAAAAAGACAACCTGATATTAGTAAGGCGAAAAAACTTCTTAATTGGGAACCAAAAATTCAACTAGAAGACGGATTAATTTACACGATTAATTACTTTAAAAAACACTACCTATGAAAAAAGCTACTATTGTTTTACCTACCTATAATGAAGCCGGAACAATTGAAAAATTAATCAAACAGATTGATATGATGGCTTTAACGGAAAAAAATTGGGCACTATCTGTTTTGGTAGTAGACAGTTCCTCACCTGATAAAACTGCTCTGATTGTTAAAAAACAACGACCAAAAAATATTCGTCTTTATCTTCTTGAAACAAAAAAGGAAGGATTGGGAAAGGCTTATACCCATGGTTTTGAATATGCGTTTGCCAAAATCAATCCTTATGTTATTTTTGAAATGGATGCTGATTTATCGCATAATCCACAAGACATCCCTCGATTTTTACGCAAGATTGAACAAGGCGCTGATTTTGTAATTGGCTCGCGCTATATTAAAGGCGGATCAATCCCTAATAACTGGGGTATTGATCGAAAAATCTTCTCCATCTGCGGTAATTTAATAGTAAGGTTTGGTTTTATGAAACCACAAATTACTGATTGGACTAATGGCTTTCGGGCAATTAAAGCTTGGGTAGTTAAATCTGCTCTAAACCATATTCGTCATTTTTCCGGTTATGTCTTTCAAATTGCTTTTTTAGATGAAGCACTAAAAAAAGGGGCGGTGATTAAAGAAACTCCTATTAATTTTATTGATCGTCAATATGGTGCCTCAAAAATCAGTTCACTGGAGTATATTTTAAATATTTTTTCATACATTTTCCTTCATTCCTCGTTTATCAAATTTGTAATCGTAGGCTTAACTGGAGCGGTAATTGATTTTGGTTTATCTTATCTTTTTATTGAAAAATTTAAATTTATTATCTGGCAAGCAACATTACTTAGCGCTGAAATTGCCATTATGGCTAATTTTATCTTAAATAACTTTTGGAGCTTTAAACACAAAAAGATTACTGCAGGAATAAGCAACTACTTAACTGCTTTTTTAAAATTTAATCTTGTTTCGTCTGGTTCTTTATTAATTCAAAGTCTAGGCATGCAAATTGCAACTACTGTCTTGGGAAGAAAGTTTTGGTATTTATATAAAAT
>CAZYRU010000018.1:0-12608 GCA_964649995.1 uncultured Gammaproteobacteria bacterium | reverse complement strand
CCTAGATAATAAAAAAATCGATTAATATATTTATTAAAATTATTTTCCTTTACAATATAAACCGTACTAATAAAAATTAAAACTGCAGTAATAATGTTTTGATACTGCTTCCAAAAAAAGGAAAGATTAGCGGCATTAAAGATAGATAAAGACTGCGTTAAAAAATAAACAAAAACTAGAAAAAAAGCAAAATTATGTCCTGTATCATTCCGCCAATTTTTTTTAACCAAATATACCGTTATAATTAAAAAAATTATTTTGGCTAAAGTATGGGTAGTAAATAAAGTTGATGGGAAAAAGGGAAAAAGATAAAATGGCGGTAGTTTAATTAATAAAACCGCAAAAAAAAACATGAGCATTAAAGCCAATTATTACACACCAAGCCTCTTAGAATCAAGCCAAAAAAGAATTCTTTTTTATACCAAAGATTTAAACGGCGGAATAGCGAGATTTTTAGAAAATATTATTCCTCTACTGCAAAAAGAAAACTGGCAAGTATCTCTTATCTGCCACCAGGTTTCTCATCACTATTGTCTGTCTCCTGAAGTGATCGGAGCTAAGATCAATCGTCAAACCAACTTTTCTTTAATTAATCTTTGGTTAAATTTGATGAATTTAATTAGTCTTTTTTGGGAAATAAAAAAAAAGCAACCGGTGATTATCTATTCCCTTGATCTTTATGCGAATGTTAATTGTCTTATGTTAAAATATTTTCTGCCCAATAAAATTTATATCCAAACCACTCACGCTAATTTATCAGGCTACCTCTCAAACAGACAGCATGTTTTTAAAAAATTTATTATTAACACTATTAAATATCTTTATCGTCAATCTCATCTTCATCTTGTACCTAGTCATGGACTAAAAAAACAGCTGGTTAATTTATTACAGATAAAAAGTAGACAAATTTTAGTTTTGCCTAATTTTATTGATGTTAAAAAAATCCAAACCCTGGCTAGCAAAACAACTAATTTTAAAAAAAATCCCCGACAAATCAACCTTATTACCATGGCAAGATTTGATAAACAAAAAAACATTGAGTCGCTTTTTCCGGTTATAGCGAAAAATAAAAATTATCATCTGTTTTTGCTTGGCGCCGGCCCCCTGATAATAAAATATCGCCGGATTATCGCGGCGCTAAAAATAACTTCTCAGATTACCTTTTTAGGCTGGCAGGATAATCCTTATTGTTTTTTGCGTCAAGCCGATATTTTTTTGCTTCTTTCTTATTATGAGGGTTTCCCTTTTTCCCTACTTGAAGCATTGGCAATTGGGCTACCAATAATTACTAGTGATGTTGATTTTGGGCCGCGGGAAATACTGGCTGGTGGTCGTTATGGAATCCTGATTAAAAATACCAGTCCAAAAAATATTCAAAAAGCCATTCATCAAGCTTTAAAAACTAAAAAACAACTGCAATTAAGGCAAAAAAGGGCGAATGATTTTGACTCTTCTTATATTTTTCCTCAATACTTACGCATTTTTCAAAAGCTTATACAGTAACCGTGCATAAGCTTGAAAAAATTCTTCTTTTGTAAATAAAGGTTGTTTTAAGTACCATTGACAATGATTGGGGAAATTAAGGCTCTTTTTTAACCGCCTAACAAAACTAGAATAACTGTCAACACGAAAAAGAGATTGAGAACTAAATAATCGGCGATAAACCAAAAAGTCGGGAATTAAGATTTTTCGGTGATAAGCTAATGCTTCCATCACTACCAAAGCAAACCCCTCAACCTGCGACGGTAAAACCAACAGGCTACAATTGGCTAATAGCTCCTCTTTTTGGTGACCAAATACATAATTGGTAAAAATAATACGCCGATCTGCTTTAGCGAGATTTTTAATATTATTAAAATACCGACTATCATGTAATTCTCCGCCGGCAATAACCAGTTTTTTTTGAGTCTTAATTTGACCATAAGCCTTAATTAACCACTCAACCCTCTTTTCCGGCACAATTCTACCTAAAAATAAAATATAATTATCTTTTTTTAAACCCAACTTTTTTAAATAATTAGCGCCAGGAAATGGTTTTTTTTCAAAAAAGTAGGGAATAACCAACGCTTTCTTATGATATCTATGTTTAAGATAACTCGCCATATCCGCGGTAACAGCTACTATCACATCTGAAAAAATACAACTAATTATTTCGCTTATTTTTAGATATAGCTTCGCCAATAACGGCCATTTTTTTCTTTGCCATTCAAGAGCGTGAAACGTGGTAACAACTTTTTTTCCTCTTAATTTGGGTAGAAAACAAAACAAGCTTGAGCCGACCCCCTCATAAAAAACCACTTGGCTTGAGGAAAAAAACTCTTGACAACTGGCAAAAAAACTATAGATAAAAGTATCTAAAAATTTATTATTGAAGGTAAATATCGATACTATTCTTAGATTTTTGTGTGGATTTACTTTTGGTTTAACCCAACTGCGCACATAAACAGTTAGCTGATGTTGTTTCAAAAAATGATTAATCAATACTTCTCCCCGCACCTCATTACCTCCCACTCCAGCAAATTTAGCTGGATACATCCGCAAACCAATAATTGCAATTTTCTCCACCATATGTTTTCCTTAATCACTAAGGTTTTTTGTCCCATCCTGCTTCATAACAAGGTTCGCCTCTTATTTTAAAGCAAAATTGACGCAATTTCTGGGCAAATGGTTCGGAATAGGGAATTTTTCTCCAATAAAAAATTACATTTTGTAAAAATGCCTCGGCCAATTGTTTTGATTGTGTTTTTGTTTTTAACAAATAAATTTTTTCCATCAAAGAAACATCAATATACTTTGTTATCTTAAAAAAACGCTCAAAATATAATAAGGCCCTATCTACCTTATTCTGACGCAAATAATAATCAGCTGTTTCAACCAAAAATAATTGATCATAAGGCGCAATTTTTTCCATTTTTTTTATACTTTCTTCCTCGTTTTTACCGGTGGCATTTTTGATTAAACTCAAATAAGCGGCTTTATTATAAGGATAAACCTTAACCGCTAAATCAATCTCATTGATCTTAACTAAAAAATTACTAAACAAAATCATTAAAAAAATTAAATATAAAATCAGCGCCATTCCACCAAAAAAATCGCTGTTTACTATTTTTTCCTGATAATTATCATCAACAACTAAAGCACAAAACACCATTAATAAAACTAAAAAAGTATAAATTTGATAGGTATAATCGGTTTGGAAATTAATAAGAAGATAACAAAGCAAAACACTTGCTAAAGATTTTTTTTTAATCCCTCGATACAAAACACTCAAAAAAAATAGACAAAATAGACCTAAGCCCACAAAACCATTTTCCACTACTATTTCCGCCATAATATTATGGGCTGAATCAGAAAAAATATAATACTCATTATTCATCTTTGAGGCAAAAATAAAGTTTCCTGCTCCAATTCCTAAAATAGGATAAGACCTAAAAACTACGACCGATTGCCTAAGATATTCTTTTCTACCTGAAAATATCTCTCTTTTTACAAAAAAATCACTATTAGCACTGACAAATAATGCTGCCGCTGTTAAAAATAAAACTAAAATCAGCCATAATAATAAATATTTTTTTTTCTTTAAATAAAGCGTGAGTAAAAAAAGACTAATAATTAAGGCTAAATAAGCCGAGCGGGAAAAAGATAAGATAAAAAATATAAAAAAAACAACCAACCACCAGTAGTTAATTTTTCTTTTTTTATAAATTAACTGCCAAATTAAAATAATGATACCGATTCCTAAAAAATCACCTAAATGATTATGGCCGGCATAAACTGGCCAAACAAACTGTTTTTCACTAGTGGGAAAAAGATAGATTTTAAAGTAATTTCCTAAATAAAGAAGCAAACAAATTAAGCTTAATAATGCGCCTAAAAGTAAAAGAAAGTGAATAATTTTCTTCCCCAGCTCCTTAAAGTTAGAGAAAAAAATAAAGATCAAAAACAAACTAAAATAAATTAGACTTTTTTCAAAAGCAGTCTGCTTATCAAAAGCAGACAAAAAAGTAGTAATCAAACTCACAGCCACAAACAAAAAATAAAAAAAACTCTGCCAAGTAGGAAAAAAAATCTTGGTTTTTTTCTTATGGAGAATATAAAAATATAAAACTAAAGGCGTTATTAAAAAAAATCCTAAATAAAAATTTTTATCATATTGCGCTAAACCTAAACCCTCAATTAAAAAAAATAATAAAAAAATAAAAACAAACATAAACATTTTATTAAAAGTATACTTGAAATCTTATCTTTAACTATGGTACTCTTAATTTAAGATGTTCTTAAAAAGAAAAACACTTTCTACGTGGTTTTTAATATTAAGCTTTATATTTTTTTTATTGCCTTTTTTTTATCCTAAAACAAGCTTGGCTTTGTATACATTATGTCAAAGTCCATGTCGACCAGGAAATATATATTGGGATTGTATGTCGCCTTATGTTTGCTACAATAGTATTTGTCTTAAACGTTGCCCGGTGAGTGCCTATTGTCGCTCTTCTACGCCAAACTGTAGTTGCTTGAGGGAATACCGCGGTTGTACCGGTTATTACTGCCCTTGTTCTTCCAACGCTCCCCTAGCACCAACTAATATTAATGTCCAAATTACTCCGAATTATTATGATCTCCCCAATAGCACCATTGTTTCTTGGAATTTTGGCTCAAATATTCCGGGAACTTCAGGGTGTGGCAACACTGACTGGGGTTGGGTCTGCAATGGAGAAAATGTTGGGACTAATAGCAACTCCTTCAGAATAAAGGTTAATGACAAAGTGGTTACAACCGTCGATCAATCTACCCGCTCAACTACCATTAATCTTACTACTTGGGGTTCAAACAAAATAACAGTATGTGCTTTTAATGGCGCGGTTGAAAGTTGCGCCACCGCTTCTGACTCTCCTACACTAATTTCACCTTCTCCTTACCCAACTATTGTTATTACCGGGGCGTTGAGACAAAAATCCAGCGAAACAGACGATTGTCCTGTTGTTGTTAGCCCTAATTTCCTAGTTCCTACTGTGTTTACTGTCACTCCGGCTAGTCCAAATTGTATTACCCCTGTTTGTAACGCTTTACCCAATAGCTCTACTGCTAGAGGCTTTTCCTGCTCAATAAAATTTGATAATATAGGTTGTCAGGTAGCCCCAAATTACCTCAAACCCACTCCTAGTCAAGAGTTTACTTTAAACGTTTATTTTAAAGGATTGTTTTCCCCCGGCCAATGGACAGAAGCCTCCTCCAGCGCCTGCACACCGGTAAATAGGAAAATAGATATCAACATCCTTGAACCTACACCAATTATCATCAAGGAGGTTGTTGCTAATTTTAATGAACACTGGATAAAATTAAAAGATGCCGCCTTTGTACGAACCCTAACCACCACCAACAACTTACCTCCTGCACCGTTAGCATTTGATAGCGATGATAATGCTACAAAAAAATATTTTATTCTTGGCAATGCGGGATCAGCTTTAGGAATAGATGTAGGAGAGTATGGAACATTTTCTGAAACAAAAAACTGGGGATCAAAAACCTATACGCCTCAAATCCAAAAATTTAGCGCCGGCGTTTTCATTGATTATATGCAATCAAGAAAAAATTATAACCCCATTACCTCGTTAAGCAACCTAGAAAATGGTATTAATTATTTTGATGGGGATTTAGAAATAAATGACGAAAACAAAAATATCTTTAATAATAAAAAAGCGGTTTTAGTCTTGGCAAAAAATAAAACACTAACCCTCAAGTTTGAAACTGATGGAAAATTTTCACCCATTAATGCCAGTATTATGTTTTTAGCTACCAATATCAATCTCAATGCAAGCGTGATTCAACTTGATAACACTATCTTGATTAGTGATAACTTTATGACGGGAAAAGGGGAAAATTCTCTAAAAATTAACGGTAATTTAAATGTGCAAAAAAGTTTTAATTTTAATCGTAATGTAGGAAACAATGCTAAACCATCAATTTTCATCTATTTTAAAATTAATCCTTACATTGAGTTATTACCTTATTTATCAACGTCAGTCTATGACTGGAAACAAATTCAATAAACAACAAGCGGGACAAGTTTTACTTATTACCATAATGCTTTTGGCCACTACCTTAACGGTAGTAATAACTAATACCTTTAAATCAATTACTGATACTCAGATTACTAAACTACAAGAAGACTCTCAAAAAGCACTCGCAGCGGCTGAAACCGGAATTGAAAAAAGCCTTAATGAAAAAAATAATGGGATAATCCCCAATATTTATATTGGACCTGGCGAACTAAACGATATTCAGGATGTTACCACTACTTTATCTACCACTACCTCTAATACCTACACCACTCCACTTTTGGCACAAGATAGCCAGTATACCTTTTATTTGGCTGATTATCCCAATCTAACCTCTTATTGGGCGGGGGATCTCACTCTTTATTTTGCTAGCGAAACTAATATTCCCGCCTTGGAGCTTGTTTTAGTAAAAAGTGATCTTACTTTTGTAAGATATATTATTAAAGACACCAGTCTTTCTTTTATTAGCGGCTCTAACTTTTCCCTTCCTGAAAGCGGCACCTACAAACTGGAAAATATTACTTTTAAAAGAAAATATCGTCTCAGCGGGATTTCCAACAGTAAATTACTAATAGTACGGCTGCTGGGGACTAGTTCTAAACTGGGTTTTGAAGGTAGTTCTGAATTAAAAAAACAGGGGGAAACCATTTCCTCTCAAGCGCGCACCACCAATAATATAGTAAAAAAAGTAGAGTTGCGTCAATCTTATCCTCAAATACCAGCGGAATTTTTTGTCACAAGTTTTTAAAACTTTTCAAAATAGATAGCTGCTTTATTAATGCCTTTTTTCTGTAAATAGGTTTTTAAATAATCAACCACCAAAGGACTACCACAGATATAATAATCTGCCTCTTCAGCTTCAGGTTGAATTAGGGCCTGATTAATTCTTCCTAAAAAAAAATTTTGGCGCTCTTGAGGTAAAATACTATCTAAGGTTTTCTCGCGAGAAAGACAAATCCGCAAATGAAAATTGGTTGATATTTGGCCAAAGTGTTTTAATTCCTCCCAAAAATAAATATCCTTATAATATCTTAATCCCCAGTAGAGAAAAAAGTGGGTTTGGACACTTTCCTTGCCACTAAACAATGTTCTAAGCATACTTAAAATAGGGGCAATACCGGTGCCTGTGGCTAAAAAATAAACCCTTCTTTTTCCAAAAGAACGATAAGTAAATACACCTGCTGGACCGCTAAAAGTAATCTCTTGACCGGGTATCAAATTATCAAGATAAAAGCTGGCTTTCCCATTGGGAATAATTTTAACAATTAACTCAAAACTATTTTTTATGTAAGCTGAAGAAGCGATGGAATATAAACGTAAAATATGGGTGTGATGATCGGGTATAAAAATAAGTATATACTGACCTGGGGAAAAATCTAAAAGTTGATTATTTTCCAACCTAAAATTAAACAGATAAACATCTTGTGTTAGGGGTTTTTTTTCGACTAATCTAGCTTTATGTTGATTAAGCATAAAAGTTCACAATTTAGCCCGCTGAGCAATCTCAGCTTCAATAATCGCTTTAGGTCGACCAAATTTAAGTCGTGAAAGTTGAATAATCGCTTGAGCAATTTTTTCGTTTGCCTCTTTTTTGAGTTTATTAATATCTTTTGTCATATCAACCGAAAAAGGAGATACTGGCTCATTATAAACAATAGTTTTCATGTAGGCATGAAATCTTTCAATATTAATTAAATCTGATTCATTAAATATCGGCTGAAACTCTCTTTGAATATAGGAAGCGTCGGTAACACCAATTCGAAAAGAAATTAATGTGCCAACATTGCCAAATACTGCGTTTTTTACCTCCTCGTCCATCTGGCCAATAAATTGATTGGCCACCGTTAAACTTAAGTGATATTTTCTAGCTTCAGACAAAATTGTTGCAAAATCAGGGGTAGCAAAATTTTGAAACTCATCTACATAAAGATAAAAATCGCGGCGCTTCTCTTCGGGTATCTCCTGACGGCTCATCGCCGCCAATAAAATCTTAGGAATTAATACTAAACCCAAAAAGCTAGAATTCTCTTCACCTAATTTACCTTTTGATAAATTAATTAATAATATTTTTCCCTCATCCATTACTCGTCTAAAATCAAAGGCTGATTTAGATTGACCGATAATATTACGCATAGTCTTATTAGTGACAAAACGGCCAAATTTAGAAACAATGTAATCGAGTACTTCAGATTTGTGAAAATCTGCAGTTTGCGCTATTTGATCGGTCCAGTAACGTCTTACCATGGCATCCTGAACTTTAGGTAAAATTTCCTGAACATATTTTGGGTCAGTAAGTACTCGGACAATTTCTACAAACGTTGCCCCCGGCTCACACATAATTGTTAACATTGCATTGCGCACTGCATGTTCAAATCTTGGACCAATAATTCCAGTGCGCTGCGGATCATAAAGTTTATACATTAAATTAATAATCGCGGTAGTGATAAAATGTTTTTCTTCCTCAGTATAAGCCTCAAGAAGATTTAAACCCATTGGTCGTTCTGTATCTGCTGGATCAAAATAAATCACATCCTCAGCTCTTTCTGGAGGAATAAATTTTAATGTGTCATCTATTAAATCTCCATGAGGATCAATCACACACACACCATAACCAGCCAGCATGTCTTGCTTAATCATCTCCTTTAAAAGTTCTGATTTTCCCACACCGGTTTTTCCAATAATATAGGTATGGCGCATACGGTCAGAAGGACTAATAAATACAGGTCGTCTAATCCCTCGATAATAACCAAACCCTATAAAAGTACCTGAGGTGGGTACCCCAGCCGGCACCGGAGCAGTTTTAGCTTTTAACCAATCAATATAAGGAGTTTCTACTGTTTTATTAGGGAAATGATAAATCGAAGCAAGCTCATCAGTAGTTAGAATAGAGATAGATTTAGCAAAAGGCAAATCAATTATGGGAAAAAATTTATAAATAAAATTAATCATAAAACCACCTTTAAAAAATATTTTAGCTGGTTTAAGACTATTAATATCTGAGTTAAATTGTACAAAGGCATTTTTAATATTTTTTAAATGCATTTGTGCCGCTTCGCTATTTTTAGCAGAAACCACAAACCTAATTGTGACCTCAAACCCCGGTTTAGAACATTTTTCTTCAATTTTTTCTAATGTTTTAGAATCGGTTTTAAAGGTGGCTTTTTCTGGATTAGCTTCGTTTTTCTTCACACTTGATACATAAGATTTACCTAATTTTTTCCATTTTGAATTAGCACCTCGAATTAAAATTTGGACAATTGCTCCTTCTCCCTCATCCATTTTGGATAATGATGAGGTAATAGCAGAAAGAGAGTCTGTGGGAATCTCTTTATAGGTTTTTAGAGGCATATAGGAATAATCTTTTGTCACTAGCGCACCATAAGCAACCTTTCCTTCTTGGCTGTAAATATTGGGCTCATCTACCTGTTTAATATCAGCCTGAGGATAATAACTATAGATTGTTTTTTCCACCAAATCAATAATTTTTGTCGGTGCTGAAACATAAAATTTAATTTCTGATTTTTTGCCCACTATCTCAAAAGCAATTACATCATCAACTCCTAAAAAAGACATAAAACCCGATTTTTTTAGAGAAGAAAATGAGGAAAATAACTGCTCAGCGGCATCAACTTTAATCTCGTTATCTTTTGATAGTCTTACTTCTAAAGTAAGCATCTCTAGTGAGGTGCGCTCTCGTTTTTTTAGCTTAGAAAAAATTACCAGCAAATAAAAAATAATAAAGGTTGTGCCGCCAGCAATTAACGCTGCTAAAAAAGCTAAAAGAAGATTAATTAACCTATCAAAAACTGTTTGAAAATAACTTAATTCCATAGAAAAATTATATAATAAATAATCATGATCGGCAAAATCAAAGATCAAAAACCAAAGGTTAAATACCTCTATATAACATTACAAAAGGTCTCTTTGGTTTTTTGTTATTTTCTATTAATTATTTTTCTTTTTTTAAATATTTTTACCTCGCAACAAATTTCTTCGCTTTACTTTCAGATCGCCAACAATCAAAAAACTGCCCGTCTAAAATTCCTTGTTTATCTTCGCTCTTCACCTTTGTTTGAACAATTTTATCAAGTAGCAAAAAATAGTTATGGTCAAGGTATTAATGAGGTTGTTTTTGATGATAAAATTAAACTCCAAAACCAAATTTTTAAAATGCAAAAACTACTTCAACTCAATCCCAAACAAAAAAATATTCTTTATAATCTCTACCTTCTTTATCAACAGAAAAATACCAATTTAGCTCGAGAATATTTACATAAAGCGCAACTTATCGATCCAATGATAAAGTAATATCCTTGCTTTATCAATATATTTTTCTTAGGACTACCTTCTAAAGAAATAGTAAATTATCCCTTTTTTTCTTTTTAAGGAGTGCTCTACCTAAAGATGTGGTGTTTGTTGGAAAAAGTCAGAACTCATTTTGAACAAAATCCCGACTGATTGCCGCGCTTCGCGCGACATAACCAAAACGGAACGCTCGGGCGGGCAAAAAGGAAGGGGGCTGGGGAGAAGGAATTTTTGCCCGCCCTCGCTTTCGCCGCTTCTTTTTTCGCCGCCGCAATTTTTCATGCCAGCGAAGCTGGCGCGCCGCCTCTGTTACTTTACATTACTCCGTTCAATCTGATCAACTTTATCCTGCAATTTTTGTATTTGGGCTTTCGTGTCTACGATATTTTCTTTTATGTATTGAATTTCCACTTTTATACCACCGATTGGCTCTGCAATATTATTTAACTTATATGCCCAAATGCCACCAAAAATTGCAAGCAATCCAACAATAAGAGAAACAAAAATCGGTATTAAATATTTTAGAACATTCAGAACAGCGGTTTTGGCATCATTCTTTTTCTTTTCGCTATTCCAGTATTTTGTGCGACTAATTTCAAAGGGTGTTAAATTTTTGCCTTCCTGAGTTTGCTCGTCTTTCTCGTTTATGCTTTCATTTTCTATATCCTCGTCTATATTGGTTGTATCATCTTTTTTAATATCAAAAGTGTTGTCGCCAGTTTTGCGAGAGGTTGCCAATTCTTCACTTTTAATTCTTGTGTCTGCCATAAATCTATTCACTTTTTGCTGTCCAGTCGGCAATTAAATTTTTTATATTTCCGGCTTTATCAATTCCTTTATCAACAAAATCCAACACATTTTTTTGAGTAATGTGCGGTGAAAATTCTTTTTTAAAATAATCAACATCTACAAAAATACCTGCGGCTGGCAATTCGTCATCATCTAATAAAAATTCTTTTGATTGTGATTTTTCCATTGGCCCGGTTGTAACATTGAAAAAATCCTCTCCAACGGCAAAATTAAGAGGAAATCCAAGGTCAATTAAATCACCATCAAATTTTTTTAAATCTTCATCTGATAAACCTAAAAACTTTTTGCGATATTCATCAAAAGAATTTTTAAAACTTTCAGTTTCAATTAGATAAGTTGAACGAACGCCAATACGAGTTATTTTGCTTGTCGGAAAGTTTGTCCAAGCAGATTTTATAAAATCTTTCGCCTTTTCTTTAAAGAAATCTGCCGTATTTGGATAATTTGTGAATAGACCAAGATTTCTAAAACTAATAAAAGCTGCAATGTTTTCATTTGTTTTGCTTGAAAAATCAATCCTATTATTTGATATATTCCATTGGTCAAAAAAAGAACCTGCCAGCAATTCCGCAATTTCGCCTCTCTTATCAAGAAAGCGAGAATTTGGTTTATAACGTATTTCTACTATATGCTTTGAAAATATTTTTTTCATAGACATTTTATATAACCTGAAATTCCATTTGCATATTTTTCTTTTCTGCGATTTCTTTTGTTTCTTTCGACACTCTAAATAAATCCGGTTTTTCGTCCAATTCTTTTATTCTCCGTTCTGAAATTTTTACGTATTTTTCATTTGCGTCAATACCAATATAATTTTTTCCAAGTTTTTTTGCTGCTATTGCCGTTGTCCCGCTTCCGATAAACGGATCAAGGATAACAGCATTTTTTGAAAAAGCAGAAAGTTTAATTAAATACTCGCAAATGGCTAACGGCTTTACGGTTTTATGGTCGTTATATTCTCCCTTTTCTTTCTTTGTCGGCTTTGGCAATAGAAAAGCCCTGTCTATCAATTCGTTAATACTATCAATCGTAAAAACATTTGCCGGATACATATTGTCGCCAATTTTTACGTTTGTGTTAAACATACCTACCTCATGCTTGAGCATATTATTTAGATAAGTTTGATCGGTAGGTTTTTGCGCCATTGCGATTGGTTCAAAACAAGATTTTATTTGCGGAGTTTTCCAGCCATTTAATTTTTCTTTGATTTTTTCTTTTGCTTTCTCGTCAATATTCATTTTTTTGATGAAATGGTCAACGCCCATAGCCTTGGCTTGATTTTGAGTATAAAGCCACATAAACGCATCTCTTATTTCAAAACCAGCGTCATCTATTGCCGAAGCCATTCGGTGGTACAGCCGAGGGCTGGAAAAAGAAAAGAAAAATCCACCTGGCTTCAAAATTCTAAAAATTTCTTTTGAAATATCCAAATACCAA
>CAZYRU010000017.1:0-12759 GCA_964649995.1 uncultured Gammaproteobacteria bacterium | reverse complement strand
GCTCTATCCAAAGCTAAAATAGATTTTGTATACCATTAAAGTTCACATAAAGAATGTTACAATTTTTTTATAGTGAAAAAAATTTTATTAATCGTATTGGGAATTATTAGTGGTTTTGGATTAATTAATCAAGCTCTTTCCTTTTATCTCCGTCTTGCTTTCCATTATCAGCCAAAAATTGTTTCTCCACTGGTAGAGAAAAAAAACGAGATCATTGGTTTTCTCCCTTACTGGCTAATCAACTTTACCAGCAATAAGGATTATTCTAATTATATCTCTACCCTTACCTATTTTGGTTTAACCATCAACAAAGAGGGCCAAATAATTAAGCTTCTCTCAGATTATGAAGAAGAACCTGGTTGGCATACTTTAACCAGCGGCAAACTAGATGAAATTTTTTTGCAAGCTAAAAAACAGGGAATAAAATTATCTCTGCTGATTTTTAGCGCGGAGCAATCAATTATTGACGAATTAATCACTAATCCTCAAATTAATGCCCAACATCTTATTAATGATGTTGCTCCTCTTATGCGACAATACGGCTTTAATGACTTAAATCTTGATATTGAAACAATTAACTACGCCTCTGGCGCCGCCCAAACTAATTTTACCATCTTTGTCAAAGAAATTAAAAAACAGCTTAAACAACAAAAATTAGGAACCTTAACAATCGATATTATTCCCACTGCTCTTATTAAATCATATTTGACTGATCCAAAAAAACTAAGCGATATAGTAGATTATATGGTTTTTATGACCTATGATTACCATTATCCCAACTCGTACGTCACCGGTCCAGTCGCCCCTTTGCAAGGAGCAGGAATTGAATCGGAGTTAGATACAGAAGTCGCGATTAAACTTGCTCTTAATACTATTAATCCACAAAAAATAATTATGGGCCTGCCGGTTTATGGGTACAAATGGGAAAGTCTTGGTGATAAACCCCGCTCTGCAGTCCTTCCTGGTTCAGGCATAACTTTCAGCAATCGCAAGGCTGAGGAACTTCTTACCTCTTGTACTACCTGTAAAAAAAATATTGATCATTTAGCTCAAGAGGCTTATATAATCTATCAAGATAAAACAGTTAAAACTTATCACCAACTATTTTATCCTGATTACAACTCTATGACCAAAAAAATTCAATTAGCTAAACAATTAAAGATTAAAGGTGTAGCGCTTTGGGCGTTAGGTTATGAAGGAAAAACTATTTTAGAACCGCTCAAAAACTATCGTTAGAAATCCTTTATTATTCTTGGATCTTTCCTGTTTTTTTTGCTGTATCAAAAATATAAAGCTGACCTTGTTTAAGCTCTAATACTTGACTAACATAATCAACATCATTAAATCCTAATTTGATCTTTCCTTCTCTAACTCTAACTGTTATTAAACCTAAATTATTATTAACTGTAAATTCCACCGCGCCTTTATCCATTAAGCTAATCAGGTTAAAGCTGCGTACTGAAATAGGAATTTTGCCTAAAGTTCGGTAAAAAGCAGAACCGCTAGCTTGATCAAAGACAAAATTAACCGGCAAAGTTTGGATGAAAGCTACCGAAGATTGAGAAGCTATCTTTACTGCCACCCCATCAAAGTTAATTTCTGCAAAACCATCATCTCCGGTTATAATCTTTTCTCCTTGTTGAATTTCTTGATTTTGCCTCAAAATCTTTACCCCACCTGCCTCTCTATTTTCCCATTTCACCAAACCAGTTACTGTCCTTGCTTTGGCTCTTAAGGAATTAGCGGGCGCTTCTGCAATAGAAAAATTGGTTTGGGAAAGAAAATCATTTTGCAAAGAAACTGAACTAGGTTGCGCAGTAAAAAAATACCATCCTAAGCCAATAATTGCACCTAAAATAACACTTGTCCCAAAGACTTTCATAATTTTATCCGCTGACTACAGATAAGGGACTTATTGGCCAACAACATACTTTCTTCACTGCCAAAATAAGCCTCAGAATATTCTTTTACCGGTTCAATACACACAAAATCACTATTATAATGACCGTTTTTACTGGCTGACCATAAAACTGCTTTGGCAAAGCCTTGTGTTTCCCACTCTACCCTGCGACCGATGGGAAAAACAATTTCGTTCTTAAAACCAATATTAATCGCCTTATTTTCTTTAATTAAATCCACTACCTTATAACCATTGATAGCTAAACCTTCCCAACCATGGGTAGTATTCCAATAATTATGAATACCAATATTTAAGGGTACTTTTTTCACTCCTATATTGGTAACCTTTATTTCTTGCTGAAAATATTTTTTTTCTAGAATAAACTTTTGGCTCACTAATAAATCACTAGCATATTTAATAGTGGCTTTAATTAAGGTAGAAATACTAATGGAAGAGGCTCGTTCTTGGGCAAATTGCCAATAATTAAGCCGAGCAAAACCATGAAAAGGTAAACTATATTTTTCTTCTCCCTCTCCGGCAAAATTCGGCAGACAAAGATGAGTATTTCCTTCCTTGCCATCTATCCGGGAAAAAGAACCAAGAATATTGGTATTATAATAATTTAAATAAACAATCCTACCTCCCTGCAGATTAACTACTAGCTCCCAATTATTTTTTTTAAAGGTTAAGTAATTATTAGAATTATTCATATTCTTAATAATAACAAAAAAACGCGCCGAGCCCATCAGAATTGCTCGATGAACTCGGCAGCGCTTAAAATTAATGATTAACCACTATCCTCCCCGCTGATCATGACCACTTGCTACTAAACCAAAAGGAAGAAACTGAGCAACGGGTAAATTGTTCATATTATAATAAATAACTTATAATATTTTTGAATATTAATAAAAATTAATTTTATAAATTCAGATTAAAGTATTTGTCAAAATTTGTCAAGAGGTATTTTATCTTATAATATTATTTAAGAAGATTTAGATCTCTTTGTAGAAATTAGTTCCAGGCACTCTTCGAAGAATATGCCATTGACTATCTTCCTGCGAAAGAAACTTGACTTGAGATAAAGAAGATAAATTAGATCTTTCCCCTCCTGACTGTTCGTCTTCTAATCTCTCAATTCTACCGTTAAGTCTAAAAATTTGCTTAACAGTTAATTCGCTCTTACTGCGAGCTTTAATTACATGTTTCATCAACTCCTTGTAGCGATCACATTTTTTAATGCCAATATTAATTTCTTCAGGACTGCTTAAATAATTTTGTTTATTTACACTATAAATTACTCTTGTACCTTCACTCTTATTAATACAAACCACTGGCAAAATTTCCATTTGTTCACTCGTGCCTATAGTAATAATTACACTTTGATTGGCCAATAAATTATCGTGTTTAATATTAGTTAGATTATTAATATAGGATGCTTCTCTTACAAAATATAAACATGCCGTACAAATACCGCTACGGCTCAAAATGCCTGCTACTTCAGCCATATCGGCTTGATTAATTAACTCCGAAAGATTTTTACCCGATAAATTTAGCTGTTCTTTCATGACGATATTATAACATATCCTAAAAAATATAGGATATAAATAATATTATTGAATTGATTGCTTTAATAAATTATTTTGGAAAATAAAGTATGATTTTATATAATAGTATTTTGTATTTTAAAATTAGCAGCTGTTTGCCGACATAGTTTAGTGGTAAAACATTCCCTTGGTAAGGGAAAAACTGTGGGTTCGATTCCCACTGTCGGCTCATATTGCTATAAATTGATCTTAATTAAGTATTAACTAAAATATGATAACCTACAATAGCAGCGCTCACTATCACATTTAAGCTTCTATTTATTCCCCACATAGGAATCTCGGCTATCTCATCTACTAAAGCTAAAGTTTCTGGCAACACCCCATAGGTTTCATTACCAACTAATAAAGCTAAAGGGAAATGGTATTTAATTTGGGAATAATGACGCGATCTCTTATTCTGCTCAACCGCAATAAGCTGAATTTGAGTTTGTTTTCTTAAATCCTCAATTGCCGCCTTAGCTGTAGTTTTATATTCCCAAGGAATAATCTTGTAGGTACCAATAGAAGCTTTTTTGATCTTAGAGTTAGGCGGAATCTCCATCTGACCGCATAAATAAATTTTTTCAATATTTAATGCATCAGCCAACCTAAATAATCCCCCTACATTATAGGTATCATAGACATTTTCCAAAATAAAATAAATAGGAGTACGTTTTTTTAACAATTGATTATCACTAAATTTACAAGTACGCAGTTGTTTAGCGTTTAATTTCATACTAAAGATTATAACATGTTAATTATTGAGGAAGAATAAAAATCCTATAGTTGACAAGATTTAAATCTTATAGTATAATTCACTATTATGAAACAAATTTTTATTACTCTATTTGCTTTAAGTTGCCTTTATTTAGTTTTGATATCCAAAGCCGTTGCTCAACAATACGGCCCTACTTATTCCCAATCAATCTTAATTGATAAAATGGTCAGTAAGCCAAATCAAACTCATGCTTATGATAACGAATATGAATATGTTGATAATCTTTCCTCTTCCGATCCTCGCTTTCAACCTGCCGAGGAAGTATATTTTAAATTAAAAGTAAAAAATACCTCAACAGAAAAGATCTATAATGTGACGGTTAAAGATTTTGTCCCTAATTATTTAGAACCAATCTCCGGACCGGGAAGTTATGACGTTAATAGCAGAGTTATCACTATTAATGCCGGCGATTTTGGTGCAGATGAAGAAAAATATTATTATATTAAAATGAAAGTTTTTACCCAAGATAAATTACCAAGCGATAAAGGCTTATTCTGTATAACGAATAAGGCCGAAGCAAAAAACGATAATCTTTATGATCAGGACTCAGCACAATTATGTATAGAAAAACAAGTCGTTGGTGTTCCTGGTACTGCTACCATTGTTACTACTACCCCACAAGCTGGACCGGAGATGGGAATTGCTCTTTTAGGAATAGAAACCGCTCTAATCGGTCTAGGTTTCTATCTCAAGAAATATAACTAATAACTTATAATAATCTAAAATAAGATATTGTTGATAGTCTGTTGATAACTAAAATAAGTACTTTTATAATCAAAACTATAGTTGAAATTTAAGCTGTAATTTGTTATACTATAGGTTGATGTTTATAATAAATTAGTCCAAGGATTAAATAATTAATCTAATTATTTGCTTTTTGGGCTAAACGTCCAAAAATTCGCTTTAGGGCGAAGATCCCCTATAAGGAGGGGGATGGAGAAAGCTTCCATCACTCCCTCCGAAAAAAGAGGGATTAATCTTAGTGCAAACTAAGATAAGTGATGAAAGCCTATCTATCCAAATGCTGGATAGGCAATAAGCTTTTATCGCACTTTTACATGATAGGGTTTACGGGAAGGTTTCTAAATCTAATCGATTTAGCAACTCATAGCAACCACTTTTTAAGCAGTTATTCAAAGGGTTGAGAAACGAGGCCAGGCGTGGTAAAAACCAAAACCAAGGTTGCATATCTCCTATGACTCTTTCCCTGTACCTAATATAAATAATGAACGATCTTTTATTAATCTATATTAATAAAAAATTAATAAAAAGATTAAAACAAAGATTAGATACAGGTTCACGTTGAGTAAATTCTTATTTTTTAATAAGAATATTGCGTCAACGTGAAAGTTCACCCAGTAAAGATAAATAAAGTTTTTCTGGTATTAAGACCAAAACAACACTCTAATTTTGTCTTTAGTGGGTGAACGTATAGATTCATAGGATAGCAACCTAAAATAAGTCAAAGAGCTAAAAAAAATATTTTCGAAAGCGAGGTAAGAATCATGGACAACAAAATATTAGTAATATCAAATACTATTTTAATAGTATTAATACTCGCCACATTGTGCTTAATTAGTGCAATTGGAATGAGCTTGTTCGTTAAATTTAACGATGATTTCACCGCGGCCCCCCTTGTTGCCCCTGCTGCCCCAACTGATGTTGCCACTATTCCTAGTATTCACCAACAAAGTCCCATAACTAATGATTGCAACTATAGCTTGGCTCCAGGAGAAACGAAGTATGTCAACAAAAATTGTTGTATTATGGGAGATGTTGTCATAGACGGAGTCCCTCAATTTGATTCTTTGCAAGAAACGGGGCATCTCGTTATCTTGCAAAAAGATGTTGACGTACTTGCTCCTTATGGTGCATCTGTTGTTAAATGCACAGATATTGAAACATTAAAGCTAGGCTTTAAAACAGGATGTGGCAGACCAGAAGGTTGCTCGGAGGTGTTAGTAACAACCATCAAATAAACAATAATCCTATCAATTCAATTCCAAAACTGAGAGTTTTGGGAAAGGAGGTGAAAGGAAGTTTTATTCTTTTAGTTTTTTTGAAGTCTTTTGACTTCAAGCTGCTTCATAAAGCAGTTAAAACTAAATTCAACAATAACTTCCTTTCCTTACCTAAAAAGAGAAATAGTTCTCTTTTGAGATAAGGAAAAATAAAATAAAGCTGGTATCATCATAATAGATATGATTGCTTTAAAATTAAAAAAACTTCTCAAAAGAATATTCTTTCCTTTAGTGTTAATTACTTTAGTTGGTTATCTTTCTTATATTAACTATCAACCTCATACTTTTCTTACTGGTTGGGACACTCTGCATCCAGAGTTCAACTTCACTTTAAATTTTAAAAGACTATTAAACCTTTGGCATTTTGAACAAGGATTGGGATCTCTACCCGGACACTCACAGATAGCAGATTTACCAAGAGTTTTAATACTTTGGTTATTTAATTTTATTCTTCCTTTAAATACACTAAGATATAGCTATGTTTTTTTTTGTCTATTGTTGGGAGGCATAGGAATATTTTATTTAATTCAAGAATTAATCCCCCAAAAATATCCTCAAGCACTAGTAGCTTTTCTAACTAGTATATTTTATTTAGTTAATCCTGGTACACTGCAACAATTTTATGTGCCATTTGAGATGTTTACCACGCAATATGCTTTTTTGCCTTGGATAATCTTGTTTTCTCTTAGATTTTTAAAATATGTCAATAAAGTCGATATGTTTTTCTTGGCTGTAGTTACTTTATTTGCTACTCCTCAAGCTTATGCCGCTCAGCTTTGGTACACTTTTTTTTTAACCTATAATTTGTTCTTATTTATCTATTGGTTTACTCATAGAAATAAACCAATATTTCTGCGCCTTATTGCCTTATTATTGGTAATAATAGCTATTAATGCCTATTGGTTATTGCCTAATCTTTATTTTATTAAAACCTCTAGCCATATCCCCCACCAAAGCAAACAAAATCGGTTATTCTCAAGCGAGTATCGATTGCGCAATCAAGAAAACGGTTATCTTAAAGATGTAGCCCTGGGAAAAGGTTTTTATTTTAACTGGAAGGTATATGATTTTAATAAACAAAAATTCATTAATCTTATGGAAGACTGGCAAGATCACCTTAATAATCCTTTTATTAAATTAATCGGATACAGCTGTTTTATTATCTCTTTATTAGGTTTATTTATAACTGTCAAACAAAGATTAAAAGAATATTATGGATTAATACCGTTTTTTGTTGTTCCCTTTATCTTTCTCATGAATCATACTCCGCCTTTTGAACAACTATTTAATTGGTTAACCCGATTTGAACTGTTTCAGGAAGGATTAAGATTTGTTTTTACTAAATTCTCTATTTTGTTAATCTTCGGTTATTCTATGTTTTTTGCTTTAGGCATAAATAAAATTTTGTTGAAATTAAACCAAAAAAAAGTCGTTTTTGTAATATTAACAACATTATTATTGTTTATTTATGGCCAGCCCATCTTTTTAGGTTCTCTTATCTCCAATAAAGTAAAGGTGAAAATTCCACAAGAGTATTTTCAACTCTACACCTTTATGAATCGCCAAAATGATGGAGTCATTCTTACTCTACCAATACACAATTTTGCCGGTTGGCAATATTATAATTGGCATTATCAAGGATCAGGCTTTTTGTGGTTTGGTTTAAAACAACCAGTATTAGATCGAGACTTTGATCGCTGGAGTATTGCTAATGAACAAGCTTATAGAGAATTCCATTACTCTCTTTACAGTAAAAATGCCGCCTATTTTGCCAATAATCTAAAAAAATTTGGCATTAACTATATTGTATGGGATAAAAATAATATTCCATCTGAAATTAAAAATCAATCTCAGTTAATATTTAAAAATGAAACTAAAGCTGTATTAGAAAAGCTCCACTCGGCTAATATTATTCAGAAGTTAGCTACTTTTGGACAGATCGAGGTATATGAAACAAATATCAAACACCAAAATTATTTCTCAGCATTAGAAATAAACCCACAATATCGCTGGACTTTTTTTGATTATGCTGCATATTTTTATGGGAATTATTATACTAAAACAACCAATAATAATACAGGAATTGTTTTTAAATATCGCAATCTGATTGATTTTAATGACCAAATAAAGCCGCAATTTTCCTATTTATTAATCAAAGCGGAAAAAGAAAAACAAACAGTATTATTAACAGCCAGCGATCTATATCAAGCAAATAATAAAAATAAAGATATTAAATATCACGAGGATATTTTTAATCAATGGATTGCTTTCAATGGATTACACCAAGATGAAAATCTTAATATCAATCTTGATCATCTTCCCCATCAACAAGCCTATATTTTAACTATTGTTAGTAAAAACATCAAAGGTCTGCCTTTAAGGATTTGTCTTAAAAATAATTATTCCTACCTTTGCAATATTAACGACGAAACTCTAAAGACAACTGATTTTGAATATCAACATTTTTTAATCCCACCTCTGGATGAAAATACAGGTTATACCCTTACGTTAAACAATTATTCCTATGGACACTATCCTTCGGTTAATTATTTAAAAGAAATAGTATTTACCCCAATTCCGGTAGAATTATTTACAGAAAGAAAAGTAAATAGTCTTAATACGGAAAAGATATACAGCAATTGGCAAACCTTTCACCCTGGTTGGAAAGCTTATTGGGGAAAACAAGAGCTTAAAAATAAAGTATTAGTCAATAACTGGGCAAATGGATGGATCCTGCCCGCAAATAGTGATGAAAAACAAATAATACTCATCTTTTGGCCACAATATTTGGTATATCTTGGGTTTGGATTGATAATTATTACTTTTATAACAATTGTAATCCGCTTTAAAAATAATAAATAAGTTATAATCAAACTATGGCCCAGCTTGTGCATCTGCAAATCCGTAATCCAAAAGACGATAAAACCCCGATTGAAGCCGCTACTCAAATTTTTGCTTCAGTTTTACCCTATCCTTATGTACCTCTATGGAAAAAGTGGTTTATCCAACCCAAAACTTATGCTTTTGAAATCTATCTATTAAACCAAACTATCTATTTTTATATTGCCGCTCCCAAACAAAATGAGGTGTTTATGCAAAGCCTAATTTCCTCTTCTTTTCCTCAATCAGCAATTACAAAAACTACCGATCCAATGGAAATTATTTTTAAATCAAAATATATAGCCGCCGGAGAAATTAATCTCAACTCATATTATTATTTACCAATTAAGACCTATTTTGATTTTAAAGATATTGATCCACTATCAACGTTAGTAGGTTTTCTCTCCCGACAAAGTGCCGCTTTAAAATTTGCCTTACAAATTGTAGTGACTCCTGCTAGTTTTCCCTGGCAAGATGCTGCAGTTGAAGCAGCTAAACATTTAACTTATGATTCTCAAGCCGGTCGTTATGGCCAAAATCCTCAACGGCAGCTTATTATGAAAAAAGCCTCTTTTCAAGGAGGACGAACAATGATTAGATTATTAGTAGGCTCAAATGATCATCTTCTTAATCATTTTTCTTATCTGCAAAATTTTGCCGGCACTTTTGGCAATTTTTCTCTTGGAGAAGGCAATCAATTTATTTTTAAAAGACCGCTTATTTTTAAACAAAGATTATTCAAACGAATAAAATATCGCCAGATTGGTTTATGGGAAAATACTCACCAAATTCTTAATGCTCAAGAGTTAGCTACTCTTTGGCATCCGCCCGGTTATTTAATGGAAGGAATTAAAAATATTGCTTGGGGTAAAACTTTAAAAGGAGAACCGCCAGAAAACTTACCGATTGCCGATAATCTTAATGAAGAACAAAAAAAAGAGATCAATTTCTTTGCTAAAACCGAATTTAAAAATAAAGAAACCATCTTTGGCATTAAAAATTCTGACAGATGCAAACATCTTTATATCATTGGTAAAACCGGCGCCGGCAAATCTACCTTAATTGCCAATATGGCCATTGATGATATTCGCAAAGATCGCGGAATTGGTATTATTGACCCGCATGGTGAGTTGTCCGAAACTATTCTTGATTTTATTCCTAAAAGAAGAATTAATGATGTAGTTTATCTTGAACCTTTTGATACTCAACGGCCTTTTGCATTAAATGTCCTTGAGATTAAAAATTCTCAGCAAAAAGATTTAATTGCTTCAGGTATAATTTCAATTTTTTATAAACTCTATAAAGATAGCTGGGGGCCGCGACTGGAGTATTTTTTAAGAAATATTATTCTTACTCTACTTGAAGTACCCGGCACAACTTTAGTAGATGTTTTACCATTATTAACTAATTCTAATTACCGGAAAAAAATCTGTCAGGAATTAAAAGACAATGTCCTGAAAAACTTTTGGGAAAAAGAATATGCTCGCATGCCCGACCGACTAAAAGCTGAGGCAATCTCACCTATTCAAAATAAAATTGGTCAATTTGTTACCTCAAGAATGATTAGAAATATTGTTGGCAAGCCTAAATCTTCCATTAATCTTGAAGAGATTATGAACGAAGGAAAAATCTTAATCCTTAATCTGTCACAAGGAAAATTAGGAGAAGATAATGCTTCACTACTTGGAGCAATGATCATTACTCAAATTCAACTGGCAGCCATGAATCGTTCATTTATTAAAGAAGCAGAAAGAAAGGATTTTTTTCTATATGTAGATGAGTTTCAGAATTTTGCTACATCCTCGTTTATTAAAATTCTTTCTGAGGCGCGCAAATACCACTTAGCGTTAACCTTAGCTAATCAATATATAGAACAACTAGATCATGAAGTCCAAAAATCCATTTTTGGCAATGTTGGCACCTTAATCTCATTTGTGGTTGGCGCTCGTGATGCTCATCTTCTTACTAAAGAATTTGCAGAAATTTATCTAGAAAGTGATCTTGTTTCTATGGGCAAATATGAAGCAATTATTAAATTATGTATTGATAACTTAACCTCAGCTCCTTTTCCGGCCAAAACCCTGCCGCTACCGGCAGTAAAAAATAATAATCGGAAAAAAATTATCTATTTAGCCAAAGAAAAATATGGAAGAAAAACTTAAACCAAAAATTAACGCCGTAAAATTCTAACTAAAATACTCACTTATTCTTATTTTTTTGCAGTTTATACCACTCCTTAAACAAGTGTTCTTTAAGTTTTATCATTTCTTTTACCTCTCTTTTTGCCTCAAATTGAAGCTTGTCTACTACTTCTTCTACTAATTCTCGAAATTTGTCTTTATCTATATTATCTATTGCCCCTTTAAGATTGGCTAATTTGTTAATTAGTTTTTCTTTAGCCTGAAATAATATTTTTTTTGTTTCTTTATTTGCTTCTCCAAAAATATCCTTAAGTACTTTATCAAGCTCTTTTTCTTCTAAAATCTGTTCCAACTCTGCAATTTTTTTTGCCACTAACTCCCGATTTTCTTTACCAGATTTAGGCGAAAGAAATAACGCTCCTAGCCCACCTAAGATTGTTCCTAATAATAAACCCCAACCAAATTTTGATTTATTACCGCTCATAAAAAAAATTAATTTATAAATATATAAATACAATCTTATTTTAAGAGTAAAGAATTTTTTAAAAATTGTCAAATCAAATTGGTTTTCTATTATTTCAAATATTTCCACTAATATAGTAGCTTCACTTCATACTATCACTAACGCCTCCTTGTCATCTCCGAATTAATCAAGGATCCATGATACATTATGTTTTGCTCTGATATGCCTGTATCTTACTCATGTTATTATTAATATCTCTTTTTTATTAGAAACTCTTCATTGTCTTTCCAAAAACTCTTTATTACTGCAGACTTAAATTGACTGATTTTGAATTTACGAATTTTTATTATATGATTAAAATTAAGATGGCTAAAAAAAAACAGTGGCTTATAGCAGGTTTAATTATTTTAATCCTGATTTTCTCAAGTCGTGCTTTCTATTTTTATATTATTAATCAACCTCAACCCCCCCCACTGCCCAACTCTACTCTAAACCAAGATCGCTCAGCTAACTTTTCTTCACCTCCTTCCTCAACTCACGCCGCCATCCTTAATCCTGTTTATCAAATTAATAACCAAATATTAACTCTTAGCTTAAAAATTAACTCTGACGCACCTATGCAGTTTGACGGAGCTGATCTGGTTCTATCTTATCCTGAGACTATGCTTACTGCTTTAAAAATTGAAACGGGAAAAGCGCTTGATATCTGTCCAAAAAGAGTAATTGATCCTACAGGTAAAATTGAAGTAAGTTGTATAAACAAATTAGAAAATCCTCAATCTGGTATTCCTAATCAAGATGTAATTCAAATTACCTTTAAAATCAAAAATCTCAATAAACCGGTAATTAAGATTGATAATCTTCATACTAAAATTTATTTCTTAGGTAAATCGCTTCCGTTAAAAATTACTACACAAGATTTAATTATTAAATAATGAGTAAAAATTCAGAAAGAAAAAATACGAATTTAACTTTAAAATTTTGGTGGGTAGT
>CAZYRU010000016.1:0-12887 GCA_964649995.1 uncultured Gammaproteobacteria bacterium | reverse complement strand
TTACTTTTTTCTATATTATTTGGGGAATCTTTAATTATTATCAAGAAACCAAAAAAATTCATTATAAAATTGTGATAGAATATATAATATTTGGTTTTATTACTCTTTTTTTATTAAAAATTATTATTCTGCCCTAAAGTTATGAAAGGTGTTATTTTAGCAGGAGGCTTAGCAACTCGCCTTTATCCTCTTACCTTTGCCACCAATAAACATCTTCTGCCTATTTATGATAAACCCATGATCTACTATCCTATCCAAACTTTAGTTAAATCAGGTATTAAAGAAATTATGGTTATTGTTTCCGGACCACATGCAGGACATTTTATTCCTGTGTTAAAAAATGGTCATGAATTTGGAGTCAAGCATTTAGAGTTTGCCTATCAAGAAAGACCCAATGGCGGAATTGCCGATGCTTTAAGTCTAGCAGAAGATTTTGCTGATGAAAAACCCATTACCGTAATCCTAGGAGACAATACCACCGATGCCAACATCAAAGACACCGTAGCCAACTTCCAACAAGGAGCGATGATTTTTTTGAAAAAAGTTAATGATCCGCAAAGATTCGGAGTACCAATTTTTGACCCCAATGATCCACAAAAAATTATTAAGATTGTTGAAAAACCTCAACAGCCTCCTAACAATTATGCCGTTACTGGTCTTTATATTTATGACCAAGATGTGTTTAAATATATTAAACAGTGTCAACCCTCAGCTCGAGGAGAATTAGAAATTACTGATGTAAATAACTTTTATGTCCAAAAAAATCAACTTTACTGGGCAGAACTTAATGGTTTTTGGTCAGACGCAGGCACTTTTGATAGTCTCTTAGCCGCTAATAATTACTGGGCCAATAAGAAAAAAATTAACAATTTATAGTAAAATAAATTATGGATACGACTCAACTCCTACTAACAGTCGTCTTGGGGGTTTCCACTATTCTGCTTATTATTATCGGAATTCAGCTAATTTTTGTTTTAAGAGAAATTCGTCTTAACCTTAAACGCATTAATGAAATTATTGGTGGCTTTGAGAAATTAGGATTATCACTGGAGCATAATTTCAGCGAAGTATTTGGTTTTTTTACCGCTTTAAAAACTTTGTTTAAAACACTTGAATTATTAACCAACAAAAAAAATGGCCGATTCAACAAATAATCATCCACCGTCAAATTTTTGGACTGGTTTTGCTTTTGGTAGCATTCTAATAGGAGTATTACTTTATTCCTTTGGCACAAAAAAAGGCCGGCAACAGGTTAAGAATTTGGTAGCATTAGCAGAAAATTTGGGGGAAGATTTAGACGAGATTCTTGATGCCTTAAAAGCCGAATTTAAAGACAGCTCCTCGCAAAACAACCTCAAAAAAATAGCGGAAAGTTTCGAACACCATCTAAATCCGGAGATCAAAAAAACTTTTCGTCTTTCCTCGATTATTAATAAAATTAAAACCTTAGCGCCAGTACAAAAGCAAAAACAAGTAAAAAAATTTTTTGTTAAAGACGGAAAACTAGTAGAAAAAAAACACCGTTAAATTCGGACTTGACTTTTATTTAAAGCTAATGTATAGTATAATAGTTTTTTTCCCTCTTAAAAAATGAGGGTTTTTTTATTGTTAACTAAATAATTCTTTACAATATCGATGACAAAATCTAGCCAACAGCCTAAACCTTATCAAGAAATTCTCCTGGGTAAAAAAGACAATAATCTCCAAAAATTTGATTTAATAGAAGTACAAAAAAACTCTTGGCAGAAATTCCTTAAGAATGATTTAAAAGAGATTTTGAATGAATTTTTCCCCATTGATGATTATACTGGAAAAAAATTTACTCTTTATTTTGAAGATTTATATTTTGGTAACCCACAGTATTCTCTAGAATTATGCCAACAAAAAAAGATTACCTATGATTTGCCTGTTTACCTTAAATTAAGGTTAATAAACAAAAAAACCGGTACGGAAAAAAAACAAGATGTCTACTTCTTTAATTTACCCAAAATGACAGAACGAGGAACTTTTATTATTAATGGAATTGAAAGAGGAATTATTAATCAAATCGTAAGAGCACCAGGAGTCTATTTTACCGCTGAAATTGATAAAACCTCAGGCTTAACCCTTTATAATGCAGAAATTCGTCCTTATATCGGTGCCTGGCTGGATATTACCCTTAACAAATACAACCTTGTAGAAATGAAAGTTAATAAAAAAAGAAAATTTTTAGCTTCTGTATTCCTTAAAACCTTCACTCAACTTAACAATAATGAAATCTTATCTCATTTTAAAGATGTTGAGGATAATTTGGTAGAAAAATATTTAATTCCTACCTTAAAAAAAGACAATATTAAAACTCGCGATGAAGCAGTATTGGAGGTTTACCGTAAAATTAGACCTGGTGAACCTTTAATTCTAGAAAATGCTTATGAAACTATAAATAATCTATTCTTTAATCATCGCCGCTATTCTTTAGCTGATGTTGGACGCTATAAAATTAATCGCAAATTAAGTCTTAATATTCCAATTGAAAAGAAAAATTATCTTTTAAATCAAGAAGATATTATTGCCGCTATTAAATATTTAATTAATCTTACTGCTGGAAAAGGTGAATTTGATAATATTGATCATTTAGGTAACCGCCGCTTGCGCACAGTAGGCGAATTAGTAGGAATGTATGGTATTCGGGTAGGAATGGTAAGAGTCGAGCGGGAAATTAAAGAAAGAATGAGTTTAATTTCCGGCGAAACCAATGTTCAACCCTCGCAAATAGTTAACTCTAAACCATTAATTGTAGCCATCAATTCTTTTTACCGCACCAGCCAACTTTCGACGATAATTGATCAAACTAATCCTTTATCTGAGGTAGATAATTTAAGAAGAATTACCGTTGGTGGTCCAGGCGGAATTGAAAAAGATCGCGCTTCATTCTCGATTCGCGACATCTCTTCTTCTCAATATGGAAGAATTTGTCCCATCCGTTCTCCAGAGGGACCAAATATTGGTGTAGTAACATATATGGCTTTATATGCCCGAGTTAATCGCTATGGATTCTTAGAAACTCCTTATTACAAACTGAAAAAAATAAAATCCGGTAATAAAACTAAAGTACAAATAAGCAATGAACTTGTCTACCTGCAGGCAGATGATGAAGAACAATATTACATTACTTCCAATAATATTTCTCTGGATGAAAATAATTATCTTACTGATCAATACGTAGTTTGTCGTTATCAAGGAGAAATTATTGAAGTTCCGGTAGAAAAGGTAGATTTAATTGATATTTCTCCTCGTCAAGTAGTGGGTGCTTCTGCGGCTTTAATTCCGTTTTTACAAAATGATGATGCTTCTCGGGCATTAATGGGTACTCATATGCAATGTCAAGCTGTTCCTTTGGTAAAACCATCTGCTCCAATTGTAGGCACTGGTATGGAGAAAAAAATTGCTTCCTCCTTAAATCGTACTATTTTTGCCCCTGAGGACGCAACCGTTTCCTATGTTGATGGTCAACAAATTATTTTAAAAGGCAAAAGTGGACAAGAATATCAATATAATCTAGAAAGATATGTTCGCACTAATAAAGATGTAGTTTTTGATCAACGTCCAAAGGTAGAGATGAAACAAAAAGTAAAAAAAGGCGAAGTAATTGTTGATGGACCAGCCTCTGATCAAGGTAATTTAGCTTTAGGACAAAACCTAGTCGTTGCCTATACTTCGCTTAATGGACTAGGTTATGAAGATGGTTTTGTCATCTCAGAAAGATTGATTAAAGAAGATCTCTTAACCTCAATTACAATGGAAGAATTCATCGCTGATCTAGTTGATACCAAATTAGGACCGGAAGAACTAACTCGCGATATTCCCAATGTTCGAGAAGAGGTATTAGAAAACCTAGACAAAGATGGCTTAATTACTATTGGTACTACAGTCCAAGGAGGCGATATTTTAGTAGGTAAAGTAGCGCCAAAAGGAGAAAAAGAACTAACAGCAGAAGAAAGACTACTTCGTGCTATTTTTGGTGAAAAAGCTAAAGATGTCAAGGATACTTCTTTAAGAATGCCTTATGGAAAAAGAGGCACTGTGGTTAATTTAGAAATTATTGATGCTAAAAAAGATCCTAATGAACTGGAACCAAGTGTATTAAAAAGAATTATTGTTAATACTGCGCAACTGCGAAAAATATCCGTCGGAGATAAATTAGCCGGTCGACATGGCAATAAAGGTGTCATTTCCAAAGTCCTACCAGAATGGGATATGCCTTATCTAGAAGATGGCACACCAGTTGATGTTATTATCTCGCCTTTATCAATTCTTTCAAGAATGAATTTAGGATCATTATTTGAAACTCTTCTCGGCTTAATTGCCCAAAAAAATCACCAACGTATTTTAGTACCGATCTTTGAAAAAATTAAAGAAGAATTTATTATTAATGAATTAAAAAAATTAGGCTTGCCGGTGAATGGTAAAACTAAACTTTATAATGGTCAAACTGGCATGGCATTTGATAAAGATGTCTTAGTTGGAGTTGGCTATATTATGAAACTTATTCATATGGTAGAGGATAAATTCCATGCTCGTTCTGTTGGTCCTTATTCTCTGGTAACTCAACAACCGCTTGGTGGCAAAAGCCAAATGGGTGGACAAAGATTTGGAGAAATGGAAGTCTGGGCGCTAGAATCTCATCGTGTTCCCTCAACTTTACAGGAAATGCTTACTATAAAAAGTGATGATGTCCGCGGCCGTACCAAAGCGTTTGAATCGATTATTAAAGGAATTGATATTCCTCAATCGAATGTTCCTGAATCTTTCCATGTATTAATTAAAGAACTCAACGCCTTAGGGTTATCAATTGACTATATTAAATAATCTTTTATGGAAGACCAAACGCTTATTGATTTTTCCGGATTAAGAATTAGCCTTGCTTCTCCGGAAAATATTTTAAAATGGTCACACGGAGAAGTAGTAAAACCAGAAACAATTAACTATAGAACTTTTAGAGCGGAAAAAGATGGACTTTTCGATGAACGAATTTTTGGACCAACTAAAGACTATGAATGTTACTGCGGCAAATATAAAAGAATGCGTTATAAGGGAATTGTATGTGATCGCTGCGGAGTAGAGATTACCACTTCAGCAGTTCGCCGAGAACGCATGGGTCATATCAAACTCGCCTCCCCGATTGCCCATATTTGGTATTTTAAAGGCCCCTCATCTGTTTTAAGCACGATCCTAGATATTCCTACTCAAGCGCTGGAAAGAATTATTTATTTTGCTCTTTATTTAATTACCCAGGTAGATGAAGAAAAACAAAAAAAGGCTGTTGCTATTATTCAAGAGTGTAAAAATAATGAATTACAAGAAGTTGAACGCATATTTGAAGAAAATAAAGTCAAAATTGAAGAGGAGTTTAAAAAACAAAGAGAGAATTTAACTGCTAAAATTAGTCATAAAGAACAACTGGAAATCGCCAAACAAGAAATTGATTTTAAACTCCGAGAACAATTAAAGATTGCTGCAGATAAATTTGCGGAAAATAAACTACAAAAAACATCTTTTTTCGAAAGACTACTTAAACTAATCAAAAATATTAAACCTTTGGACACGATTGAAGAAGATGATTATTTATATTTAAAAGAAAAAGGCGCAGATGAATTTTTAACAGTCGGTATGGGCTCAGAAATAATCTATGAAATTCTCTCCACCATGGATATTCACCAACTTTATACCAACACCCTAAAAGCCCTTAACGATACTAAAGGCGACAAACGAAATAAATTAGTGAAAAAAGCCAGAGTCTTAGAATCATTTATTAAGGCGAAAATTGAACCTAAATGGATGATTCTAACAGTACTACCAGTAATTCCTCCTGATCTCCGTCCGGTCGTACAACTACCAGGAGGAAAATTTGCTACTTCTGATTTAAATGATTTCTATCGCCGCGTCATTAATCGTAATAATCGTCTTAAACAATTAATTGATTTGGGGGCGCCAGAAATTATCTTAAGAAATGAAAAACGCATGTTGCAGGAAGCGGTCGACTCTTTAATTGATTTACAAAAATCTCGCGGCCGCAGCCGTACGCAAGGAGCAGCTTCTAAAGTTCATAAATCTTTGTCCGATATTTTACGCGGTAAACAAGGCCGTTTCCGTCAAAATCTTTTAGGTAAAAGAGTTGATTATTCCGGCCGCTCCACGATTATTGTTGGTCCGGAATTAAAAATCAATCAATGCGGTATTCCCAAAGAAATGGCTTTAGAACTATTTAAACCATTTCTTCTGCATGAAATAATTGTGCGTGGTTTAGCACCTAATATCAAAAGTGCGAAAAACTATCTAGAAAAAAAAGAGCCAATTATTTATGATATTTTAGAAGAATTAACCAAAAATCATCCGGTAATTCTTAACCGCGCCCCGACTTTACATAAGCTGTCTCTTTTAGCTTTTTATCCTGTTTTGACAGATTCTTACGCAATTAAGCTTCATCCTACAGTCTGCGCTGGTTATAATGCAGACTTTGACGGAGACGCAATGGGTGTTTTTTTACCTCTTTCTCAAACTGCAATCAATGAGGTGAAAACCCGAATGATGCCGTATCACAACTTGCTCAAACCAGCCGATGGCGCCCCTATTGTCTTGCCTAATAAAGAAATGGCGCTGGGCTGCTATTATTTAACCACATTTAATCATCAGTATATTAACTGTCAAGAACAAGAGTTAAAATTCTTCGCTAATCAAGAGGAAGCAATGAAAGCCTATCACTTCAATCAAATTGAATTAAGACAACCAATTTGGGTAAAGATTGGTAATCAGTTACTGAAAACATCAATTGGTAGAATTGTTTTTAATAATGCCCTACCTAATGAATTACGCTTTATCAACAAAGATATTAAAGCCGCTGATATTAAAACTTTAATCATTCAATCAATGAAGATCTTTTCTGAAAAAAAGGTAGGAGAAATTATTGATCAGATTAAAGATGTAGGTTTTTGGGCCGCTACTTGCGCTGGAGGATTATCTGTTTCTATCTTTGATTGTCAAATTATTGATGAAAAAGACAAAATCGTTAACGAAACTCAAAAGGAAGTAGAAAAAATTGAAGCTAATTACCAACAAGGTTTACTTACTCTTGATGAAAAAAGACGTTATTCCAATAAATTATGGATTGATACTACGGAAAAATTGGCGGATAAAACCTGGAATATCCTTGATGAAGAAAATCCAGTAAAGATTATTATTAAATCAGGCGGCGCCCGCGCCTCAAGAGAACAACTTAAACAACTTTCTGCAATTAAAGGTTTAGTCGTTGATCCTTTAGGAAAAATTATTGAGGTGCCAACTAAATCTAATTACCGTGAAGGTCTATCTATCTTTGAATATGTTATTTCCGCTCGCGGGGCACGTAAAGGTTTAACCGATTCGGCTTTAAAAACTGCTGATGCTGGTTATTTAACTAGAAGATTAGTTGATGTATCCCATGATATGATTATCAGAGAAGAAGATTGTCAAACTCCGGAGAGTCTAGTTATCAGCATCAATGATACTAGAGGGGATAAGTTATTTGATCGCATCCGTGGTCGCTTTTTGAATGAGGATGTAATAGATAATCACAATAAAGTGATTTTAAAAAAAGGCGAATTAATTGATGAAGAAAAAATCAAACTCTTAATGAAAGCCAATATTAAATCAGTTAGTGTTCGTTCACCTCTTTATTGCCATTCTAAATATGGTGTTTGTCAAAAATGCTATGGTATTGATCTAGCTACTCATAAGCTGGTGGAAATTGGGGTACCAGTAGGCGTTATCGCCGCCCAATCAATTGGTGAACCAGGAACTCAGTTAACCATGCGAGTACGACATTTTGGAGGAATTGTTATATCTGATGTAACTCAAGGTCTCCCTCGAGTAGAAGAATTATTTGAAACCCGAACTCCAAAAATTGTTTCCCCTATTGCTGAAATCAATGGTAAGGTAACAATTCAAGAAGATACTCAAAAAGAAGTTTATCATCTGAAAATTACTTCAACGGATAAAGACAAATCTCAAGAACAAGAATATCTTATTCCCCAAAATCAAAAGCTAAAAGTCAAAGACGGTGATTTAGTTACACAAGGAACTGTTCTTTCTGAAGGTTATTTGGATATAGATGATATTCTAGCTATAAAAGGATTACGTGCCGCTCAGCAATATTTGGTAGATGAGATTCAAAAGGTTTACGAATCTCAAGGGATTGCTATTCATGATAAACATTTTGAGATAATTGTCAGAAAAATGAGTGATAAAGTTATTATTGAAGATGAAGGCGACACCTCTTTTATCAAAGACGAAGTAGTTTCTAAAATCAGATTTGAAGAAGAAAATAAACGCCTACTAGCTCAAGGCGGCAAACCAGCGGTAGGTAAAATCTCAATCTTAGGTATCACTAGAGCTGCAATCTATACTGACTCCTGGTTGTCATCCGCCTCATTTGAACAAACTACCGGCGTCCTAAGTAATGCTGCCATTAAAGGCCAAATAGATTACTTGTTAGGCTTAAAAGAAAATGTTATAATAGGCAGACTGATCCCTGTCACTCAGGAGTTAATCAATAAATATTACAACAAATTTTTGAGTAAATATGCCCACAATCAACCAACTAATCAAAAAAAAGAGGAAGAGACGGGAAAAAAAATCAAGAGCGGTAGCGCTGAAAAGTAGTTTTAATGCATTAAAGCGCAAATACGTCAAAACTAATAATCCGATGAAAAGAGGTGTCTGTACTGTAGTGCGTACAATGACGCCGAAAAAACCTAATTCAGCTTTGCGTAAAGTTGCAAGAGTAAGATTATCCAATAAAATGGAAGTAACTGCTTATATTCAAGGAATAGGTCATAATTTAGCAGAACATTCAATTGTATTGGTAAGAGGAGGAAGAGTAAAAGATTTACCGGGAGTAAAATATCATATTATTCGTGGTAAATTTGATACTGCAGGAGTAGCTAATCGTAAAAGTTCCCGTTCTAAATACGGCGCTAAGTTGGAGAAAAAACAGTCTTAATAATCTATTTGACTTTGATCTATGCCAAGACATAAATATAAAAAAAACAAAATCAACCCGGATCCAATTTATAAAAGTATTGAGGTAGCTAAATTAATTAATTACATTATGGTCGATGGGGAAAAAACCGTCGCGGAAAAGATCGTATATCGGGTAATGGATGAATTAAAAAAAATTGACAGTAATCCTTTAAGTATTTTATATCAAGCAATCGAAAATACCTCACCACAATATGAAGTAAAACCTCGCCGTTTAGGTGGAGCATCTTATCTTGTTCCAACTGAAGTACGCAAAGAAAGAAAACTTTATCTGTCTTTAAACTGGATTTTAGAAGCAGCAAAAGCTCGCTCCAACAAAGAGTATAAAACATTTACTGATAAATTATTAGCAGAAATAATTGATGCTTCCAAAAATCTTGGTCAAGCGATTGCTAAAAAGACACAGACGGAAAAGGTTGCTGAAGCAAATAAAGCCTTTAGTCATCTTAAGTGGTAAAAATTTAACGCTTAAAAATCTCTATGGCACAACAGAGTATAATTACTAAAAATCGGATTGTTCCATTGGACAAAATTAGAAATGTCGGTATTATAGCCCATATTGACTCGGGTAAAACTACTACTACCGAAAGAATTCTTTTTTATACTGGGCGCAGTTATAAAATAGGCGATATTGATGAAGGTAATACTCAAATGGACTGGATGCCTCAAGAAAGAGAAAGAGGTATTACTATTGTTTCTGCTGCTACTACTACTTTCTGGAAGGGAGTAAGGATTAATATTATTGATACTCCGGGACACGTAGACTTTACCGCTGAGGTAGAACGTTCATTAAGAGTGTTAGATGGTGGAGTAGTAATTTTTGATGCTGAAGAAGGCGTCCAAAGCCAATCAGAAACTGTTTGGAGACAGGCGGATAAATATAAAGTACCGCGAATTTGTTTTATTAATAAAATGGATAAACTCGGAGCCAATTTTGAAGCAACAGTTGAGGAAATTAAAGACCGTTTAGGGGCTAATCCTGCTCCTGTCACCTACCCGATTGGTAAAGAACAGGAATTTAAAGGTATAATTGATCTTTTAGAAATGAAGGCTCTATATTGGAATAAAGATAAAGAAGGCACTGAATATACAGTAACAGACATTCCTACTGAAATTAAAACTAAAGCGCTGGAAATGCGGGCTAAATTAGTAGAAAAAATTGCCGAAACTGATGATATTCTACTTAATCGTTATTTAAATAGTGAAGATATCTCTCTTTCTGATCTTAAATCAGCTTTGCGTAAAGCTACTATTGCTTATAAAATTATTCCTATCTACTGTGGTACTTCACTGCGTAATAAAGGAGTCCAACCACTACTTGATGGTATTGTTGATTATTTACCTTCACCAGTTGATCTAAAACAAATTAAAGGCCATGATCCCAAGACCAATCAAGAGCTTATTCGTAATCTGAATCCTGAAGAAAAATTTTCTGCTTTGGCTTTTAAGATTCAACTTGATCCCCATGTTGGTAAACTCACTTATGTACGGGTTTATTCTGGTGTATTAGAATCAGGCTCTTATATCTATAATGTTAACCGTGATCGCAAAGAAAGAGTCAGTCGTGTCCTTTTAATGCACGCTAATCAACGAGAAGAAATTGATAAGGCTTATGCTGGAGAAATTGTAGCGGTAATAGGTCCTAAGGATACACGAACTGGTGATACTTTAGCTGATGAAAATGCTCCGTTGATCTTAGAAAAAATTACCTTTCCTGAACCAGTCATTTCTTTAGCGATTGAACCTAAAACAAAAGCGGATCAAGAAAAACTTTCCTACGCTCTGCAACGACTATCGGAAGAAGATCCTACCTTTAAAGTTAAGATCAATCAAGAAACTAATCAAACAATTATGTCAGGTATGGGCGAGTTACATTTAGAAATTTTAGTCGACCGAATGCGCAGAGAAATGGGAATGGATGTTAATGTAGGTAAACCACAAGTAGCTTATAAAGAAACAATTACAAAATCTGCTGAAGGAGAAGGAAAATATATTAAACAAACCGGCGGTCATGGGCAATATGGGCACTGCTTACTGCGAGTTGATCCCTTAGGCCGCGGTGAAGGTTTAAAATTTATTAATAAAATTAAAGGCGGCGTCATTCCTTCTGAATTTATCGGCTCAGTGGAAAAAGGAGTAATAGAATGTGCAGAAAAAGGCGTACTATTAGGTTTTCCTTTAACCGATCTTCAGGTAACTTTATATGATGGAAGTTATCATGAAGTTGATTCTTCCGACATTGCCTTCAAAATTGCCGGTTCAATGGGTTTAACTGCCGCAGTTAAAAATGCCGGTCTGACATTACTTGAACCAATTATGAAGCTAGAAGTCACTGTGCCTGAAGAATTTATGGGAGTGGCAATTGGTGATATTTCCAGTAAAAGAGGCAAAATCCTTGGTTCAGAAAAAAGAAGTCGAGCAGTAATTATCAAAAGTTATGTTCCCTTAGCTGAACTTTCTGGCTATGCCACTACTATTAGATCTTTAACCGAAGGCCGCGGAATTTTTTATATGGAACCTTCTCATTATGAAGAAGTACCGCAAAATATTCTTAAAATGATGCTAGATAAAAAATAATTAACTTTTAGTTTTTTTCTTAACCAAAGTCTTAATCTGAGAATTAGGAATATAAATAATATTACCTTGATCATCCTTTAACACTATAATCCTTAGGGTAATTTTGGTTACCTTGCCTTCAAAATTATCTATTTTGACTCGATCGCCAATATTGCATTGATCTTCGATAATAATAAAAATACCGGCAATAAGATCTTTAATCAAAGATTGAGCTCCAAAAGATAAGGCTAAGCCTAAAATACCTGCTCCGGTTAAAATTGGACCAATATTTATTCCTAATCTCATTAAAATAATCAGTAATCCTCCGCCAAAGATAATAATATCGGTACTATTTTTAAGCAATGATCTTACAGTATTAAGTTTAGCTAATACCATCTCATGTTGTACTACTCCCGTTTGAAGTCCTTTAAACAATAAATTAATTAATTGTTTGATAAAAAAATTAATTAAAAAAACACCAATAACTATGAAACTGATATTAATAAATAGATTCATAACTTTAATTATACAAACTTTTAAATAATAAAATATCAGACTCATTTTAAGAAAAAAATATTATTAGTTTATTGAGAAAATCTTTCGTGATAAAATTGGAATGTCGCTCTTAGCTTAAATAAAAAATTAAAATAAGATATATCCAAAAAAGGAGAGGTGGCAGAGTGGTTGAATGCGCAGGTTTCGAAAACCTGTATTCCGTTCTAACGGAATCGAGGGTTCAAATCCCTCCCTCTCCGCTAAAGCCAAAAAATCCGTTGCGACGCTCTAACTCTGTATTTTTTTCTTGCTATGGTTTGCTAAAAAAATCCTTAAAAAACATTTTTTAAAACAACATCCTGTAAGAGGATTATTCTAAGAATTTAAGAAAAGTAATTTTTATCAATATAAAACTTAGATCATATCTTTTTATATTTGAGAAAACTTGTGTTATTTTTAGTTATTTGTTTATAATTCTTATCAATGTTAAATCATAGTATTAATTTAGGTTATATTTTGTTTATTAGCTTATTGTTTTTGCCTTATAAAATTTTATTTTTTTTTATTGGTTTATTTATATTTTCAATTTATTTATTAATCTTAAAGATTAAAAAAATAAGAATAAAATATAGTAAATTAATAGAGAAAATAATAATAGTCCTATTAATTCTTTTATGGCTTTTTATTCAAAAAAATTCTTATTAAATTGACTACTTTTTAATAATAAAAAATAAACGAATTTTTTTTATTTTCAACTCTCTGTTGTGAAGAATAAACTTTGT